>NZ_JAXION010000049.1:0-30329 GCF_049311045.1 Rhodococcus sp. 7Tela_A2
GCCCGGGGTGCTGGGGATTCGCGTATTGCGGCGGGGGAGTGATCTGCGCGGGTCCCGGATACTGCTGGTAACCCGGGTACTGCTGGGCCGGGTGCGGCGGCTGTCCCCAGCCGGGTCCGTTCCACGGGCCGCCGGGCCCGGGGTGCGTAGCCGTGTAGCGACCGGCGGTCATCGACAGGTACACCTGCTCGAGGTCGACACTTTCGACGGTCGTGCCGAAGAGGGTGACCTGTGATTCGGCGGCGAGCGTGGTGATCCGGTCGACCGAGAGGCCCACGACCGCCAGACGCCCGTCGGGCTGGACCTGCGCGTCGGTGTGCCCGGCCGCGGCGAGGGCGGTGGCGAGCCGGGCAGGGTCCGATGCGGCCACCAGGACCCGTGGCCGGTACGTCGCACGGAGTTCCTCCATGCTGCTCGCGGCCACGAGTGCTCCGTTGCTGATGATGACGAGATGGTCCGCCATCTGTTCGACCTCGCGCAGAATGTGGCTCGAGATCAGCACGGTCCCGCCGTTGCGGGCGTAGGAGACGAGGAAATCGCGCAGCCAGGCCATGCCCTCGGGATCGAGACCGTTGGCCGGTTCGTCGAGGACCAGATACCGCGGCTGCCCCAGCAGCGCGGTCGCGAGCGCGAGGCGCTGCCGCATGCCGAGCGAGAACTCACCGATACGGCGCTTCGCAGCGGGCGCCAGGCCGACCAGGTCGAGCATCTGGGTCGCGCGGGTGTCGGGAACCCCGATTGCCGCGCAGTACACGCGCAGGTGTGTCAGAGCCGTGTGTTTCGGGTGTGCGCTGCGCGCGTCGAGTACCGCGCCCACGATCTGTGCGGGGTGCTCGAGGTCTGCGAACGGGACACCGTCGACGAAAGCGGCTCCGGAGGTGGGGCGGATGAGGCCGAGCACCATGCCCAGCGTGGTCGTCTTACCGGAACCGTTGGGGCCGAGAAAACCGGTGACGGAACCGGGAGGAACCGTGAAACTCAGGTCGGCTACCGCGGTGTGAGTGCCGAACGCCTTGGTCAGTCCCTGGACGACGATCCCCGCGGGCGGCACAGACGGCTGCCCACCGAATCCTGCACCGCCGTACGGCGTGTGCGCTGACGGTGTTGTCACCGGTGAGAACCCCCTTGCACTCGGCCACGCGGCACCGTGCCACGAGCCTTCGTGAGCTTACGTGCAGGACCGCGACGACTCACGATGTCCGCATCACGGTTTCGCGCCGCGTGGGCCGTATCCGCGCTCGGTACAAGATAGGTTCCGGACGTGTACGCCGACGGCACGTCCACCGTCATGCCACGGGAGGCACCGTCCGGAGTTCGCTCCACGTCGCGGGCGGCGGGCCGAAGGCGTCGCGGGCGTTGGTGATGGTGCGCTTCCCGATCGCACGGTTGCCCGCGCCACCGATCGCGGCACCGATTCCGGCGGGGACCAGTTTGCCCAGCACCAGTGCGCTCCGTTTGGCGAGGTACTTGCGAACGAATCCCTTCACGAGCGAGTTGTTCACGACCTTCAACTGCTTGTTGTCGAGTTGGCCGGTGAGCGCTTTCGGCAAGTTCTTCATCGACGTGCCTGTGGCCGCCGCGACGATCTCCTTGCCGGTGTCGCCGAGCGCGACCGCCAGCACGAGTGCCCGTCGCTGTTCGTGGTCGTGAGGTTCGATGCCGTGTACGGCCGCGATCGCGAGGGTGAGCAGAGCCGACGCTTCGAGGAAGAAAATCGTCTCCGCACCCACCGCGCCGAGTGCCGCGACGGTGCCCACTCCGGGGAAGGCTGCGGTCGCGCCCACCGCGGATCCGCTGCCCGTGACGCCGAGCAGGAACTGCTTTTCGAGACGCGTGATGATCTGCGCGGGGGATTCGTCCGGATGCGCACGACGCAGGAGGTCGACGTACTTCGCAACTGCGGGTCCCTGCAGCTTGCTGCCGTTGTCGAGCAACCGCACGAGCATTTTCTCGACGGGTCCCGTGGTGTCCTTCATTCGGCTTCTGTCCTCTTTCCGGCGGGAGCTGGTTACGCTTGTCGAGTGACCGGCTCTTCTGGCGCAGTCGGGGTTTCCCAGGGTGCTCGGCAGCGGCCTGCGCCGCTGCTGAGACCGTTTGTGCGTTGGTACGAAGGATATCGGCTGGCGGGCTTTCCGCCCGGAATCCATCGCGGTATGCCGTCACCGGAAGTTACGGTAATTATCACGTTTGGCGAGCCGGTTGCCTTGCTTCCCGACGTCGGACCGCCCGACACATTCGACGCACTCGCGAGTGGTTTGTCGTCCGGGCCGGTGATCATCGCGCACACCGGATTCCAGCACGGAATCCAGTTGTCGCTCACGCCCGCCGGCGCCCGCGCCCTCCTCGGCGTACCTGCTGCCGCACTGGGGTCGTGGGCTGTCGATCTCGAGGACGTGCTGGGTGTGGACTATCGGGAATTGAACGACGGTCTGGCCGGCGCGCCGACGTGGCCGGAACGATTCGCGATTCTCGATCGCGTCCTCGCCAGACGCCTCATGGCGAGTGGCGAGGTGGGAATCGACAGCGCACTCTCGCAGGCGTGGCGGATGCTGGTGTCCGACCCCGGACGTCCGGTTCGGGCAGTGGCCGACGAACTCGGCTGGAGCCGTAGGCATCTCACCGGCCGGTTCGTCGCAGAATTCGGCCTGCCACCCAAGGAGGTCGCGCGGGTCGCGCGTTTTCACCGCTCACGAAGTCTGTTGCGTACCGCGGGACCACACCGCCTCGCAGATGTCGCCGCCGTGTGCGGCTACTACGACCAAGCCCACCTGGCCCGGGAGTGGCGCGACCTCGCGGGTGTGCCGCCGTCCCGCTGGCTGGCCGAGGAAGTGTTCCCAATCGTCCAAGACGAGTGAGCCACCGGCGCGAAGACTGGGGTCATGACAAACACATCGGAGACCACAGCAACCACGACAACCACCGGCAGCGGCCACGCCCCCGGAGTGTGGCCGTGCCTGTCCTACAGCGACGCACGGGCCGCGATCCGGTTCCTCGTCGACACCCTCGGATTCGCCGAAAGCGCCGTCTACGGGGAGGGGAACCGCGTCGACCACGCCGAACTGACGTGGCCGTACGGCGGCGGACTCATGCTCGGGTCCGTCAAGCGTGAGACCGAGTTGAGCCAGCACCCCGACGACGGCTCGGTGTATCTCGTCGTTCCCGAGGACTCCATAGCCGACGACCTGCACCGGAAGGTCGTCGACGCGGGGGCGACCATCACCGTCGGACTCCGTGACGAGGACTACGGATCACACGGGTTCACCTGCCGCGACCCGCACGGCGTGTACTTCAGCATCGGCACCTACCCCGGTCACGGATTCGGAGAGTGACGACGCGGCGCGTGGTCGGGAGGAACACTCTCGGCCACGCGCGGCGGCGGTGGCGGAGTGCCGTCGCCGAACGGCCTCCCGCCCAGGACGTCGCGTCCGTGCGGGCTGAGCCAATTCGCCAGATCGGGTCCCCGCGGAACGATCCGGCTCGGGTTGATATCGGTGTGCACCAGGTAGTAGTGCTGTTTGATCTGCACGAAATCGACGGTGTCGCCGAAACCGGGCGTCTGGAACAGGTCTCGGGCGTATCCCCACAACGCGGGAAACGCCGTGAGCGGATTCCGGTTGCACTTGAAGTGGCCGTGATAGACCGGATCGAAGCGCACCAGAGTCGTGAACAGCCGCACGTCGGCCTCGGTGATCGACTCGCCCACGAGGTAACGACGGGTGCCCAGTCGTTCCTCGAGCTGATCGAGTCGCGCGAACAGCCGGTCGAACGCCTGGTCGTACGACGCCTGCGAACCTGCGAACCCGCACCGGTACACGCCGTTGTTCACATCGCGGTACACGGCGTCGGACACCTCGTCGATCTCGTCCCGCAACCTCTCCGGATACAACTCGGGTGCACCGTCGCGGTGATACCGCGTCCACTCGGTGGAGAAGTCGAGCGTCATCTGCGCGTAGTCGTTGGTGACGACTTCGCCGGTCGGGACCTCGACGATCGCGGGAACGGTGATCCCCCGGTCGTACCCGGGGAACCGGGCGAAGTAGGCGTCCTGGAGCCGCGGGATGCCGAGTACCGGGTCGACACCGCCGGGATCGAGGTCGAAGGTCCAGCTGCGTTCGTCGTGTGTGGGACCGCACAAGCCGAGCGACAGCGCGTCTTCGAGCCCGAGCAGTCGCCGCACGATCACGGCGCGGTTCGCCCACGGGCACGCCCGTGCCGCGACGAGCCGGTAACGCCCGGGCTCGACGGGATAGCCGTCGCGGCCGTCGGCGGTGATGCGGGTGTCGATGTACCGGGTGTCACGGGTGAAGCCGGAACCCGGCTCGACGTAGGTGCCGCCGGTCTTCTTGTCTGATCCGCGGTTCTCGGCCACGGCGCACCTCGCTCTGTCTCGTGCCGACGCGTATTAGGGGTCGGCGGGTAGTCGCACGGTCATCTGTGTTCCCCATTCGGTGTACCCCGACACCGCAGCGAGTCCACGCGCGGCGGCGTTGCCCCGCCGCACACGGGACATGGGGATCAGGCCTGTGTCGAGCGCGTCGTGGGTCGCGAGCGTTGTCACCGTCGCGGCGAGTCCGATCCGCCGGTACTCGGGTGCGGAGATCACACGCACGTCGGCGAGCAGCGAATGCAGTTCGCGGTAGCCCGCTCCGGCGAGGGGCCGGCGATCGTCGTCGAGCAGAACGAACGATCGGCTCGGCCACGCGAGCGGCAGATCGGTTTCGGTCACGTCGTCGGGAGGGCAGTGGCGCAAGAGTTCGGCGAGGTCCTCGGCCTCGTGGGAGACGAGGGGGTCGCGTACGCGCGTCGCGTCCACCCAATCGGCGCACAGTCCCAGGTCCTCGATGCGTACCGCGCGCCCGCCGGTGGCGTCGCGTACCGCGGTCTCGTCGATTCGGTCGGGCGTGAGTTCCGCGATCGCCGACACGGCCGATTCGGGACCGACCACCGCGACGGCCTCGCCCACCCGCAGGATGCGAAGGGTGCGCGTCGTCGCGTCCACGCGCAGTACCGCACCCGGCGTGGTGAGTGCGTTGTCGGCGAGTCCGAGCGCACGGCACCATGCCAAGGTGGCGATGCTCGAGAGATGCGGGTCCACCGGGATACCGTAGACCTTCGAGGAGCGGAGGGGTTTTCGTGAGCGGTGTCACCGAGGGGAGCGGTACGGCCACACCGGAGGGGGCCGGCGGGCAATGGGCGGCCTTGGCCGCGCTGTGCCTCGGGTTCTTCATGATCCTGGTGGACAGCACCATCGTCGCCGTGGCGAACCCGGCAATCCTGCGTGCGTTCGACACCGACATCGACAGCGTCGTCTGGGTCACCAGCGCCTACCTGCTCGCGTATGCGGTGCCGCTACTGGTCACCGGACGCCTGGGTGATCGTTTCGGCCCCCGGCGGATGTACCTGGGCGGTCTCGTCGTGTTCACGGGAGCGTCGCTGTGGTGCGGCATGTCGTCGACGGTCGAGATGCTCATCGTGGCGCGCGTGTTCCAGGGGTTCGGCGCGGCGATGATGTCCCCGCAGACGATGACCGTGATCACCAGGATTTTTCCGCCCGACCGTCGTGGCAGTGCCATGGGGTTGTGGGGCGCGGTGGCAGGCATCGCGACGTTGGCGGGTCCCCTCGCCGGGGGCGTTCTGGTGGACACCCTGGGGTGGGAGTGGATCTTCTTCGTGAACGTCCCCGTCGGCATCGTCGGTTTCCTCCTCGCCGTACGGTATGTGCCGGTTCTGCCCACTCACGCCCACCGCCTCGACATTCCGGGCGTGATCCTGAGCGGACTGGGCTTGTTCTGTCTCGTGTTCGGCATCCAGGAAGCCAACTCGTACGACTGGTCCGCGCGGGTGTGGTTGCTGATCGGTGCCGGCATCGCGTTGCTGGTGGTGTTCGTCCGGTATCAGGCGGTCACCCGCGGCGAGCCACTCGTGCCGCTCGTGTTGTTCCGCGACCGAAATTTCTGCCTGGCGAACGTCGGGATCGCCTCGATCGGCTTCGCGATCACGTCCGTGATGCTGCCGTTCATGTTCTATGCGCAGGCGGTGCGGGGACTGAGCCCGACCGGCGCGGCAGTGCTCATGATTCCGATGGCGGTGTTGAGCGGGGTGCTCGCGCCGGGCGTGGGCCGTCTGGTCGACCGGGTGCATCCGAGGGTGATCGCGTCCGCCGGGTTCGCCCTCCTCGCCGTCGCGTTCGCGTGGCTGTCGCTGGTCATGACGCCGGACACGTCCAGTCTGCAGTTGTTGCTGCCGATCGGGCTGATGGGTGTCGCGAGCGCCGCTATCTGGTCGCCGTTGTCGGCGACCGCCACCAACCACCTCTCGCGGGACCTGGCCGGCGCGGGTTCCGGCGTGTACAACACCACCCGGCAGGTCGGGGCGGTGCTCGGCAGCGCGGCACTGGGATCGCTCATGGCAGCGCGACTGTCGGCGAACGGCTTGGGCAGTGGTGGTGCGTCCGAGATGGATGCCCTCGAGATGCCGGTCTCCTTGCACGAACCGTTCGCGGCGGCGATGGCCCAGTCCATGTGGCTGCCGACGGCAGTCCTGCTGGTGGGGCTCGTCGCGTCGCTGGCGTTCGAACGTCCGCGGAGCCAGCGACTGCGGCGCGAGGCGGGCGCGCAGACTGCAGCCGAGAGCGCCGCACTGTGACCCGGCGTGTGCGTTCTACGCCGCTTTGTCGTTCACGCCCCCCGAGTGTGACGCGCGCCATATAGTTCAACCACGCGCAGCCGTGGGAGGTGGCATGTCATTGGCGGTGGTGGAGATTCCCGCTGGGGCCGGGTGGTTGAGGGACGAGCGTGTCACGCGCCGTTCCGGAGGCATCCTCCAGTACGAAGGGCTCGAACCGTGCCTGGCGGAACTCCTCGACCGCAGTGCGCTCAGATTCTCGAACAATGTTGCGGCGGTTGATCGTTCGGGACACACCCTGACCTACCGCGAGCTGTGGTCGGCTGCCGCCAGGGTGGCGGGCGGGTTGCTCGACCAAGGTGTCGGACCGGCAGACCGGGTGGTCGTGGACTACTGCAACGGCTTCGAGTGGCTGCGAGCGTTTCTCGGCGTCGTACTCGCCGGTGCCGTACCCGTTCTGCCCGATCCGGCATGCAGCGAAGCCGAACTCGAGTGGATCGTGGCCGACAGCGGTGCGGTGCTCTGCCTCCAGGGCCCGCCGCCCGACGGCATCGCGTTCCTCGACGGCGGAGCGTCGCCGGACGAACTCGCACTGCTGTACTACGTGCGCAGATGGGGCGGAGGCATGCACGGGGTCGAACTGACCAACACCAACGTGCTGTCGACGATCGAAGCGGTTGCGCGCGCGATGAATCTGGCGGGGGAGAGTGCCCGCACGGTCATCACCGCGCCGCTGTCGACGTCGGTCGGGTGCAGCGTGCAGTTGCTGCCCACGCTGGCGTTCGGCGGCACGGTGGTCGCGTCGGGTTCGCGCGGAATCAGGGTGCCGTGGCGGCATCCTCGTGCGTCGTTCCCCTCCGCGCGATGCGTCCGCGGGTGGGGAGTGGCCGAGACGGGCGGCATCGGGCTGTTACTGCCGTCCGAGTACCGCACACAGCATCCCCGCAGTGTGGGCGTCCCGTTCGGGGGAATCGAGGTGGGTCTCCTCGGCCCCGGCGCCGAAAGCGGTGTCGGTGAGTTGCTGTGCCGCGGCCCCAGCGTCGCGAGACGCTATTGGAACGACCCGGTAGGGACGGCCGACACGTTCTCCGACGACGGGTGGTTCCGTACCGGCGACCAGGTGTACATCGACGACGAGGGGTTCGTCTATCCGGTGGCCGTGCGGGTGGCGTGAGCGGTGGGACACGGCATTCTCGCGACCGCCGGCGTCCGGTATACACCGGGTAACCGAATTCTCCGGCCGAGCGAGCGGGGACGGTCCGCACCCCACAACAGAAGGATGTTTTCATGTCCGACGAAGTCCTGCTCGAGCGTCGTGGCCGAGTCCTCGTCATCACCATCAACCGGCCCGACGCCCGAAACGCGGTCAACGCGGCGGTCAGTCGCGGTCTCGCCGACGCGGTCGACACCCTCGACGAGGACGCCGGACTCTCGGTCGGTGTGCTGACCGGCGCCGGCGGGAACTTCTGCGCCGGCATGGACCTCAAGGCATTCGTCGCGGGTGAGAACGTTGCGATCCCCGGCAAGGGACTCGGCTTCACCGAAGCCCCGCCCCGCAAGCCGCTCATCGCGGCAGTCGAAGGTTTCGCGCTCGCCGGCGGCACCGAACTGGTTCTCGCGACCGATCTGGTGGTCGCCGCGAAGAACGCGAAGTTCGGCATTCCCGAGGTCAAACGAGGTCTGGTCGCGGCAGGCGGTGGCCTGCTGCGACTTCCGTCCCGCATTCCGTACCAGAAGGCGATGGAACTGGCTCTGACCGGCGACTCCTTCACTGCGGAAGAAGCCCACGGCTTCGGTTTCGTCAACACCCTGACCGAGCCCGGCGCGGCACTCGACGGCGCTCTCGCGCTTGCCGAACGCATCACCGCCAACGGCCCGCTGGCGGTGGCGGTGACCAAGGAGATCATCGCCAAGTCGGTGGACTGGGCGTCGGACGAAGCGTTCTCGAAGCAGATGGAACTGGCCGCTCCCGTGTTCGTCTCCGAAGATGCGCGCGAAGGTGCGACGGCATTCGCGGAAAAGCGGCCACCCGTGTGGCAGGGCCGCTAGTGCCCTGAGCAGGGCCGGAAGAGCCGACAGAGAGGACACGCCCGTGACATCGAGAGACGATCTCGGCGATGTGGATCGGCACGCGTCGCCGGAAGATGCACTGGCCGAACTGCACGTGCACGTAGAGGGCACGCTCGAGCCGGAACTGATGCTCGAACTGGCCGAACGCAACCACGTGACGTTGCCGCACGGAGACGTCGACTACCTCCTGTCCGGGCACGAGTTCTCGGGGTTGCAGTCGTTTCTCGATCTGTACTACGCGAACATGGAGGTTCTCCGTACCGCCGAGGACTTCTCCGATCTCGCGCGCGGCTACCTTGCGCGCGCTGCACGCGCCGGGATCACCCACGCCGAGTTCTTCTTCGATCCGCAGGCGCATGTGGTGCGCGGAGTCCCGCTCGAGGACGTGGTGGAGGGACTGTCCGATGCCGTCGCGGTGTCCCGCCGGGAGTTCGGTGTCGACGCGGCCATGATCGCCTCGATCGTGCGCGACCATCCGGTACCGGACGCCCACGCGATGTTCGGCGAGCTGATGCGGCTTCAGGCCCCGATCGTCGCGCTCGGCCTCGATTCGGCGGAGGTCGGGTACCCGCCGTCACTCTTCGAAGACGTCTTCGCGCGCGCCCGGGCGGAGGGTTTGCACATCACTGTGCACGCCGGCGAAGAGGGGCCGCCCGAGTACGTGTGGCAGGCACTCGATCTGCTCGGGGCCGAACGCATCGACCACGGGATTCGTTCGCTGGAAGACCCTGCTCTCGTCGAGCGCCTCGTCGAGGAGCAGATCCCGCTCACCACCTGCCCGTTGTCGAACGTGAGGTTGCACGTCGTCGAGTCGCTGTCAGTGCACCCGTTGCACCGGATGCTCGATGCAGGCTTGGCGGTGACCATCAACTCCGATGATCCCGCGTACTTCGGCGGTTACGTCGACGACGTGTTCGCTGCCTTGCACGACGAGCTCGGTCTCACCGAAGAGGAGCGGAAGCTCCTCGCGCGCAATTCGATCCGAGCCGCGTTCACCTGAGCGCGGCGGCGCCGGTCATGCGCCGAGCACTCGGTCGAGATACGGATTGGCGAACATGCGGGCGGGGTCCACGCGATCGCGGACAGCCAGGAAATCGTCGAATCGTGGGTAGGCCGCACGCAGGTCGGCGGCGGCGCGTCCGTGCATCTTTCCCCAGTGCGGACGGCCGTCCACGGCACGCATGATCGACTCGACCGCATCGAAGTACGCGCGGTGATCGCGCCGGTGATACTGGTGCACTGCGACGTACGCGGTCTCGCGGCCGTACGCGGTCGACAACCAGACGTCGTCCCGTGCGGCGAAGCGCACCTCCACGGGGAACCCGATCCGGGTGCCGCTTGCCTCCAGCCAGGAGTCGATCTCGTGGAGCACCTCCGGCAGGGCCTCGACCGGGACGGCGTATTCCATCTCGCGGAAGCGGACCCGGCGCGGGGACGCGAACACCCGGTAGCTGCGGTCGACGAAGGTGCGGGCGGACAGGGCACGCGAGGCGATCCGGTTGAGCTGCGGGATGGCGCCGGGAGCGCGGGTGCCGACGTGCTGGAAAGCTCCGAAGACGCCGTTGGAGAGGACCTCGTCGTCGAGCAGTCCTCTGAACCGTCCGACCGGCTGGGTGGGCGCGGCGCCGTCGAGTCGGGTGTTGTGTTTGGTCAGCACACCGTCGGTGTGGGGAAACCAGTAGAACTCGAAGTGGTCCACGCCGGTCCGCAGCGACTCGATGTCTTCGAGTGTCTCGTGCAAGGACGACGGCGCTTCGTGTGCGCGCAACCGGAACGCCGGCACGCAGTCGAGGGTGACCGTTGCGAGGATGCCCAGTGCGCCGAGGCCCAGCCGTGCGGCTTCGAACAGCGCCGGGTCGTGCTCGGGTGAGCATTCCGCCACGCTTCCGTCGGCGAGGACGACGGTCAATCCCTGCACCGAAGCCGCGAGGCCCGTGAAACCCGTTCCGGTGCCGTGTGTTCCGGTCGAGATGGCGCCCGCGATGGTTTGGACGTCGATGTCGCCGAGGTTGGGTACCGCCAGTCCCATCTCCCACAGCATCGCACTCAGGTCGCGCAGGAGCGTGCCGGCGGACACGGTCACGAGGGCTCCGGTGGGGGTCTGTTCCGTCGAGAGGATCCCCGAGAGAGCGCCGAGCGACACCAGCGTGCCGTCGGTGACGGCGACGCCTGTGAACGAATGGCCCGCGCCCACCGCCTTGACGTGCTCGCCGCGCCGGGACGCGCGCGCAACCACGGCGACGAGGTCGTCGATCGTGCGGGGGGTGTCGAAACGCCGGGGTGACGCCGCTTCGGTCCGCGCCCAGTTGTGCCAGGTTGCCATCACACAATCATGATCTTGGACAAGCGTTCAGGTCAATAGCCACACCGGAGTGACGCCGGGATCTACGATCGGACCATGCTGAATCGGTTGCCCGCGGATGAGCGCCGGACACAACTCGTCGAGTCGGCGCTCGCGCTCGCCGAGCAGGGAGGAGTGGGCGCGGTGACCGTCCGTGCGGTCGCGGAGAAGGCCGGCGTATCCCTCGGCGTCGTGCACTACTGCTTCGAGAACAAGGAAGCGCTCGTCGTCGCGATGGCGGAAACGCTCATCGACCAGCTGGGAGAGGCCATGAACGCGGCCTTCGACATTCCCGACGACGTGCCCGGCCCGGAGGGGCTGGGCGGACTCCGTCAGCTTCTGCACGCGGGCCTCACCGCGATGTGGCCCGCTCTCGAGTTCACGGCCGGACGCCAGCTGCTCACCTACGAGATCACCGCGTACTCGTTGCGGCACCGGCCCGCCGGGATCGCGCCCACCGGTGCGGGTTCGCCCGTTGCGAGCGGCGACATCGCGGCACTGCAGTACCAGCGGATGGACGACCATGCCGGCCGCTTCCTGCTGGCGTGCGCCGACCGATCCGGCACCGAATGGATCGAACCCGTCCCGAGCCTCGCGCGACTTGCTCTGGCGTTACTCGACGGGCTTGTGCTCCGCTGGCTCGTCGATCAGGACGACGACGCGGTGACCATCGAACTGGACAACCTGGCGGAGATCATCGCCTCCCGCGCCATCGAACGACCGTGATCGACCCGACCGACGTTTCCGACCGACAACCGGATGGATGTGCCTTGCTCCACGCTGCCCTCGACCGACTCGACGCCGCCACCACCGAGCTCGATCCGCCTTTCGCCGCACTCGACCTGCAGACCCTGCGCGGCAATGCGCGGGACTTGGTCCGGCGTGCGGGAGGCACGCCCGTCCGGGTCGCGAGCAAATCGGTGCGGTGCCGCGCGGTCCTCGAGGAGGTTCTCGGCCCCGGACTGACGGAGCGTGAGGGATTTCGGGGGATCATGGCGTACTCCCTGCGGGAGGCGTTGTGGCTCGTGGAACAAGGAGCGCGCAACGTACTGATGGGCTACCCGACTGTCGACCGGGGTGCACTGGCCGAATTGGCTTCCCGCCCTGCCGCGCTCGACTCCATCACGCTGATGATCGACTCGGACGCGCACCTGAGCATCATCCGTAATGCCATGGGGGAGGCGTGTGTACGGCCACGGGTGTGCGTGGATGTCGACGCATCGCTTCGCCTCGGACCGGTGCACCTGGGGGTGCGGCGTTCGCCGCTGCGCACCCCGGACCAGGTGGCCGCGCTGGCGCGCCGTGCCGACTCCGCCGGCTTCGCCGTAGTCGGAGCGATGTTCTACGAAGCCCAGATCGCCGGTCTCCCGGACTCTTCGGCTCCGGTCCGCTGGGTCAAGCGCGCGTCCGCTGCCGAACTCGCCACCCGGCGCGGCGCCGTGGTCGACGCGGTGCGTGCCGTCGTCGGCGACCTCGAGATCGTCAACAGCGGTGGAACGGGTTCTCTCGAGGTCAGCTCCGCCGATGCGGTCGTCACCGAGGTCACCGCCGGATCGGGACTCTACGTCCCCACCCTGTTCGACCACTACCGGGCGTTCACGCCCCAGCCGTCGCTCTTCTTCGCGTTGCCCGCGGTGCGGAAACCCGCAGCGGCGATCACGACCTTGTTCGGCGGCGGGTACATCGCCTCGGGACCGGCCTCCACCTCGCGGGTGCCGCGCCCCGTGCGCCCTGCGGGACTGAGATTGCTCCGTAACGAGGGTGCCGGCGAGGTGCAGACACCGGTGACGGGTCGTGCGGCACGGGACATCCCGATCGGCGACCGGGTCTGGTTTCGGCACGCGAAGGCCGGTGAACTGTGTGAGCGTTTCGATCGGTTGTACGTTGTGGACGGCGAAACCCGCGTCGAGGTACCCACTTACCGTGGCGAGGGTCATTGCTGGTGAACGGCCGGCGGTGACCGGATGGAAGGATGCGCCCATGCCTTTCTTCCCGGGAAGCACCGGCCGGATGCATTGGCGGCACTGGTCCGTCGACGAACCCCGCGCCGGAGTGGTCTTCGCGCACGGGATGGGGCAGCACACCGGTCACTACCACCGATTCGCCGGAGGACTCGCCGCGCACGGCATCGCACTGTGGGGCCTCGATCTGGCAGGGCACGGATTGTCGGAAGGGCAACCGGGGCAGGTCGGAGACACAGCGGACCATGCCGCGGATCTCGCGACACTCACCGCTGTCGCCGAACCGAGTGGAGTGCCGCTCGTGCTCATGGGCCATTCGCTCGGCGCGGCGTCGTCTCTGGCACTTCTGCGCTCCGATGCCGCACGATTCCGCGGTGTGGTGCTGTGCGGCACCCCGCGCCGGGCTGCCGTTCCGGAGACCGCGGCTCTGCTCTCCGCGACCGGCCTGGCGGCCCTCGGACTACACGGCCTCGACGACAGGCTGGCTCCCGTCGGACCCGTGCGCGAGTGGGCCGCGTCGATCCCCTCCCTGCGGTGGCGGGACTTTGCCGATGCGGGGCACGACCTGCTGCACGAGCCGGGACACCGGCTCGTGACGGACGAGGTCGCCGGGTTCGTGCTCGAGGTGTCGTGAACGCGCCGGGCGGCGGCGTGCCCGATGGTGTGACCCAGCTGGTGTGAAACGCACTGTGGCCCCCCCCGGGGGGGGGGGGGGGGCCGGGTGGGGGCCCCCTGGGGGGGGGAACGGCAGGGGCCCCCCCGCGGGCGGGGCGCGGGGCACAGTGCGCAGTGTTGCTACGAAGCTGTCTCGATCAGTTGTAGATCGAGGCGATCTCCGAGCCGTGCTTCTCGTGGATGATGTTCCGCTTGAGCTTGAGCGTCGGCGTCAATTCGCCTGTCTCGATGCTGAAGTCGGTATCGAGAATCCGGTACTTCTTGATCGCTTCGGCCTTGGACACCTTCTTGTTGGTGTCGGCGACCGCAGTGTCGATCTCGGCGATCAGGTCCGCGTTCTTGATCAGGTCGGCGACGGGAGTCCCGGCCGGCAGGCTGTGGCGCTCGAGCCAGCCCGGCAGCGCCTCCTGATCGATGGTGATCAGTGCGCCGATGAAGGGCTTCGAATCACCGACGACGAGCACCTGGCTGATCAGCGGGTGCGCACGCAGCGAATCCTCGAGGATCGCCGGAGCGACGTTCTTGCCGCCCGCGGTGACGATGAGTTCCTTCTTGCGGCCCGTGATCGAGACGAAACCGTTCTCGTCGATCGCACCGATGTCGCCGGTGTGGAACCAGCCCTCGCGGATCGCGTCCTTGGTGGCTTCGTCGTTCTGCCAGTAGCCCTCGAAGACCTGGGGGCCCTTGAGCAGCAGTTCGCCGTCTTCGGCGATCTTCGCGGCGCAGCCGTTGAACGGCTTGCCGACACTGCCGATCTTCTGTGCGGCGGGGGTGTTCATGATGATGCCGCCGGTGGTCTCGGTCAGGCCGTAGCCCTCGAGCACGTTGACGCCGACTCCGCGGAAGAAGTGTCCGAGGCGCGCGCCCAGTGCGGCACCGCCGGCGACGGCCATGCTCGCCTTGCCGCCGAGAGCAGCACGCAGCTTGCCGTAGACGAGCCGGTCGAAGACCGCGTGCTTGATCTTCAGGCCCAGGCCCGGTCCGCCCGTCTCGAGCGCCTGGCTGTACTGGATCGCGACGTCGGAGGCCTTTTCGAAGATCTTGCCCTTGCCGCCGTCGTAGGCCTTCTGCTTCGCGGAGTTGTAGACCTTCTCGAAGACCCGGGGCACCGACAGGATGAAGTCGGGCTGGAACTCGGCGAACTTGTCGAGCAGGGTCGTCAGATCCGAGGTGTGCGCGACCGTCACCCGGCTGTCGAAGGCCGCGAACGAGATCAGACGTGCGAAGACGTGCGCGAGTGGCAGGAAGAGCAGCGTGCGACGGCCGGCTTGCATGCTCTCGGGCAGGGCGATGGCGCACGCCGTCGACTCGGCGTAGAGGTGACGATGCTTGAGCAGAACACCCTTGGGGCGGCCCGTCGTGCCCGAGGTGTAGATGAGGGTCGCGCCGGATTCCGCGACGACCTGAGCCCGGCGTTCCTCGACCTGCTCGTCGGTGATCGCCGCGCCGCGGGCGATGAGTTCCTCGACGGCGCTCTTGCCGCCGGAGCCGGGCTCGATCGTGAGCATTTCGCGAAGGGCGGGTGCGGCGTCGGCGACCTCGCGCACGACGTCGGCGTACTCGTCCTTCTCCACCACGAGAATCGAGGTGCCCGAGTCTTCGAGGATCCACTTGGACTGATCGGCGGCGGAGGTCTCGTAGATGGCCACCGTGACGCCACCCGCGGTCCAGATCGCGTAGTCCAGCAGGACCCACTCGTAGCGGGTCCCGGAGAGGATCGCGACGCGGTCACCGAACTCGACGCCCGAGGCCATCAGGCCCTTGGCGACACTGCGGACCTGGTCGGCGAACTCTCGTGCGGAGACCTTCACCCACTTGCCGTCCATGGGCCGCTCGAACGCTACGAACTCCGGGGATTCCTTCTCGTGCCGGAACACCGAATCGGCCATCGAGACGTTCTCCGGAATCGAGAACGACTGTGGTACGGCAATCTCACTCACTGCGACCCTCCATCTTTTTGAATCTGCGGTGTGCATTGCATCACAGTTCATTGGGATTTGCATCACCCGGGCGTCCGAATTGCGAATAATTTACAGTCCGATAAGCGTGATGTGCACAACACAACCTACCGCCGGGTAATGGGCACGATGCTACATGGTCGATGAGTTGCAGATCACAATCGAGTGCTGCGAAGGATCCGGACGGCCTCGTCGTCCTCGAGCTGATGGAAGTCGTCGTACGCGGCACCCACGCTGTTCGTATCGCGCGGAATCCACGGGCAGAGCACCTCGTCGGCGACCCGGGCAACCCGGCGGGCAGCCTCGGGGGAGGCGACGGGCACGGCCACGATCACGACGACGGCGCCGCTCGCACGCGCCGCCAGGCACGCCACCGCGACCGTGGCGCCGGTAGCCATCCCGTCGTCGACGATCAATGCGGTGCGGGCCGACAACTCGAGTCGCGCGTGCCCGGCGCGGAGCAGGGTGGCCCGCCGCTCGAGTTCCGTGCGCTCTCGCGCTTCGACTGCATCGATCGTGTCGTCGTCGATCCGGCTCACCCGGACGACGTCCTCGTTGAGGACGCGGAACCCGCCCTCCGCGATGGCTCCCATCGCAAGCTCGGGATGCCACGGCACCCCGAGTTTGCGCACCACCAGAACGTCGAGCGGTGCGCTCAGAGCGAGGGCGACTTCCCGCGCGACGGGGATCCCCCCGCGCGGCAGAGCCAGCACCACGGGATCCCGAGTGTCGCGCAGGTGCCTTGCCGCGCGGGCGAGCTTCCGCCCGGCGTCCTCTCGAGAGGCATACGGCACCTCTCCAGTATGGGCCGGACGGCACGTCGTGGACCGCGTGCCGCCCGGATCGGCTACCGCCCGGATCGGCTAAGTCAGGCGCCCGGAGAGATAGGCGTCGTAGGCGGGCAGGTCGAGCTGGCCGTGTCCGGACAGGCCGATCACGATGACCTCGGGCTCGGTGAGCCCCCGGGCGTAGTCGGCGGCTGCCGCGATCGCGTGGGACGCCTCGGGGGCGGGAACGATTCCCTCGTTCCGCGCGAACTCGACCGCGGCGGCGAAGGCGTCGGTCTGACGGACCGCGCGGCCTTCGACGTATCCGAGTTCGACGGTGTGGCTCAGCAGCGGCGCCATGCCGTGGTACCGGAGCCCACCCGCGTGGATCGGATCGGGAATGAAGTCCTGTCCGAGGGTGTGCATCTTCAGCAGCGGCGTCAGTCCGGCGATGTCGCCGTGGTCGTACCGGTACTCACCCTGCGTGATCGAGGGGCACGCGGTCGGCTCGACGGCCACGACACGCGTTCTCGCTCGACCGTGGATCACTTCCCGGATGAAGGGGAACGCCAGGCCGGCGAGGTTGGAACCGCCACCGGCACAGCCGAACACGACGTCGGCGTTGTCCTCGCCCGCTGCGCGTAGCTGTTCGACCGCTTCCAGCCCGATCACCGTCTGGTGGAGCACGACGTGGTTGAGCACGCTGCCGAGCGTGTACCGGGCGTGCGGGTCCTTCACCGCGACCTCGACGGCTTCGGACACGGCGATGCCGAGCGAGCCCGGGGTGTCGGGGTCCCGGGCGAGCACCGCACGCCCCGCCTCGGTCAATTCCGACGGGCTCGCGTGGACCGTGCCGCCGTAGGTCTCGATCAGGAAGCGCCGGTAGGGCTTGGAGTCGTACGAGGCGCGCACCTGCCACACCTCGAGGTCGATACCGAACTTGGCGCACGCGAACGCCAGTGCCGAGCCCCACTGCCCGGCGCCGGTCTCGGTGGTCAGCCGGGTGACCCCGTCGAGGGAGTTGTAGTAGGCCTGCGCGACGGCGGAGTTGACTTTGTGACTGCCTACAGGGCTGACCCCTTCGTACTTGACGTAGATGCGGGCCGGGGTCCCCAGTGCCTTCTCGAACGAGCGGGCGCGGATCAACGGCGTGGTGCGGTAGTTCGCATACGCCTCGCGGACGGGGTCCGGGATCGCGATGTCCGTCTCGGTGGACAACTCCTGTTCGATCAAGCCTGTCGCGAACAGTGGTGCGAGATCGTCGGCGGTCACCGGTTCGCGGGTGCCGGGATGCAGGTGTGGAGGAGGCGCGACGTCCAGATCTCCGGCGATGTTGTACCAGTGGGTGGGGATGGCCTGGGAGTCCGGCACAGCGGCGGTCCTCTCGTTGTCGGGGAAGGCGTGGTCGCGTGCCCTAAGGTGTGAGCGAACACGCCCTGGCAGGGAGGTGAAAGCACTCTCATAGCCGGGGTATGGCGCGGCAAGCCGCACCGATCCGATAAACTGCTGGTCAAATGAGTGAAATCGAAGACGCCCCCAACCAGGAGACCGCAGCTATCACGTTTGCCGATCTCGACATCGACCCCCGTGTGCTGCAGGCCCTTTCGGACGTGGGTTACGAGACCCCGTCGCCGATTCAGGCGGCGACCATACCACCACTGCTGGAGGGACGGGACGTCGTCGGTCTCGCTCAGACCGGCACCGGCAAGACTGCCGCATTCGCGGTGCCGATCCTCTCGCGGATCGACACCACGAAGAAGCGGCCGCAGGCGCTGGTCCTTGCGCCGACCCGCGAGCTTGCACTGCAGGTCGCGGAAGCTTTCGGCAAGTACTCCACACACATCCCCGGGCTGCATGTGCTGCCCATCTACGGCGGCCAGGCCTACGGCGTTCAGCTGGCCGGATTGCGCCGCGGCGCACAGGTCATCGTCGGTACCCCCGGACGTGTGATCGATCACCTTGCCAAGGGCACCCTCGACATCTCGGAACTCGAATACCTCGTCCTCGACGAGGCCGACGAGATGCTGACGATGGGCTTCCAGGAAGACGTCGAGCGGATCCTCGCCGACACCCCGGAGACCAAGCAGGTCGCGTTGTTCTCGGCGACCATGCCGGGCGCGATCCGCCGTCTGTCGAAGAAGTACCTGAAGGACCCGCAGGAAATCACCGTCAAGTCGAAGACGACGACCTCTGCGAACACCACCCAGCGCTGGGTGTCGGTATCCCATCAGCGCAAGCTCGACGCCCTCACCCGGATCCTCGAGGTCGAGTCGTTCGAGGCCATGATCATCTTCGTCCGCACGAAGCAGGCCACCGAGGATCTGGCAGAGAAGCTGCGCGCCCGTGGGTTCTCCGCCGCCGCGATCAACGGCGACATCGTGCAGGCGCAGCGTGAGCGCACCATCGGCCAGCTCAAGAGCGGTGCGCTCGACATCCTCGTGGCGACCGACGTCGCGGCACGTGGCCTCGACGTCGACCGCATCAGCCACGTGGTCAACTACGACATCCCGCACGACACCGAGTCGTACGTGCACCGCATCGGCCGTACCGGTCGCGCCGGACGCACCGGTGACGCGCTGCTGTTCGTGACCCCTCGTGAACGGCATCTCCTCAAGTCGATCGAGCGGGCCACCCGCCAGCCGGTCGCCGAAATGCAGTTGCCGAGCATCGACGATGTCAACGCGCAGCGTGTGTCGAAGTTCTACGACGCGATCACCGAGGCGCTCGCGTCCGAGAACCTCCAGTTGTTCCGCACCTTCATCGAGGACTACGAGCGCGAGCACGACGTACCGCTCGCGGACATCGCGGCCGCTCTGGCCCTGATGTCGCGCGACGGCGAGTCGTTCCTCCTGGAGCACGAGCCCGAACCCGTCGCCGCTCCGCGCCGTGAACGCGAGCCGCGCGAGCGCCCCGCGCGTCGATTCGACGACGGTCCGAAGGTCGGTCGCGACGGCCAGGAGATGGCTACCTACCGGATTTCGGTGGGCAAGCGGCACCGCGTGCAGCCGGGTGCGATCGTCGGTGCCATCGCCAACGAGGGTGGCCTCCGCCGCGGCGACTTCGGACACATCAGCATCCGCGCCGACCACAGCCTGGTGGAACTCCCGAAGGATCTGCCGGCGCAGACGCTCGACGCGCTGCGGGCAACCCGCATCTCGGGTGTGCTCATCCAGTTGCAGCCCGATTCGGGTGCACCCGGAGGCCGGCCGAGCAGCAACTACCGTGGTCGCGACGACCGCGGCGGCGACCGTCGAAGCGGTGGCGAGCGCCGCGGCAGCGGAGACTTCACCCACCGCAAGGATCGCGGCGACCGTCGCGAGCAGAGCGGCGGCGGATTCCGTGGCCGCGACTGACCGTCAGGTCACCACGTCGCACCGCTGAGCGTAGCGGCGGTCGCGCCGTCGATCGATTCACGAATGACGTCGGCATGACCCGCATGACGAGCCCACTCCTCGATCTGGTGTAGAGCAAGAAACCGGACGGTGAGTGGGCCGTCGTGTATCAGCCACCGGGCGATATCTGCCGGCAGGTCGACGACACGGTCGAGGTCGGGCTCGGCACGCAGCACCGCAGCGAACTGTTCGGCGACGGCGTCGAGTCGTGCGAGCCGGCCTGCCGCGCTGTCGGCGTCGTCGACCAGCCACGCCGACTGCCAGTCCTCGACGGGATCGCGGTCCGGGTTCACCGTGCCCGCGATCCGGTCGGCGGCAGCGGCGTGCCCTTGCACGAGATGGTTGTGCAGTGACGCGAGGCTGAGCGACGACGCGCTCGGCACAGAACGTGCCTGTTCCTCGGTCAGGTCCGACACCGCAGTGCGAAGCGCCGAGTACTGGTTGTCGAGCAGTGAGAGGATCAGTTCCGATTCGTTCGTAGTCATGACCCCAGTGTGGGAACCAACGCGGACGACTTCGGTCCTGAATCGGCAAACTGGGTTCGGTGGAGTTCTTCGTAGCGGCCCCCCGCCGCGAGGAGTTCGGCGTGGGTGCCGCGCTCGACGATTCGGCCGTCCTCGACCACCAGGATCTGGTCGGCGGCCCGGATGGTGGACAGTCTGTGCGCGATGACCACCGATGTCCGTCCCGCGAGTGCTTCGGTGAGTGCTTCCTGCACCGCGGCTTCGGACGTCGAGTCCAGGTGCGCGGTGGCCTCGTCGAGAATCACGACCTGCGGATGGGCGAGCAGCAGACGCGCAATGGTGAGCCGCTGGCGTTCGCCGCCGGACAGGCGGTAGCCCCGTTCGCCCACCACGGTGTCGAGTCCGTTGGGCAGTGACCCGATCAGGTCGGCCAGTCGCGCGCGGCGCAGGGCGTCGAACAGTTCGTCTTCGGTGGCGCCGGGCCGGGCGAGGAGCAGATTC
This sequence comes from Rhodococcus sp. 7Tela_A2, assembly GCF_049311045.1. Taxonomy (NCBI): domain Bacteria; kingdom Bacillati; phylum Actinomycetota; class Actinomycetes; order Mycobacteriales; family Nocardiaceae; genus Rhodococcus; species Rhodococcus sp. 7Tela_A2. The sequence goes on from NZ_JAXION010000049.1 coordinate 20,754, forward strand.
GCTCGCACACTGTCGTGGAACAGATGTCCGTCCTGGGTCACCAGTCCCACGGTGCTGCGGATCGAATCCGTGCTCAGGTCGCGCACGTCGACCCCGCCCAGCGACACGGAGCCGGTGTCCACGTCGTAGAGACGCGGAATCAATTGTGCAACAGTCGATTTACCGGCACCGGACGATCCGACGAGGGCAACCATGTGCCCCGGCTCCACCCGGAACGACAGATCGTGCAGCACCGTCTCACCGCCGCGGGAATCGAGCACCGCGACTTCCTCGAGCGACGCGAGCGACACCTTGTCGGCAGAGGGATACGCGAAGCTCACGTCTCGGAACTCCACCGATACCGGGCCTTTGGGCACGTCGCGGGCGTCGGGGGACTGCTTGATGAGCGGTTCGAGATCGAGAATCTCGAAGACCCGCTCGAAGCTCACCATCGCGCTCATCACGTCCATGCGGGCACTGGCCAGCGCGGTGAGCGGGGCATAGAGGCGGGTGAGCAGCATGGCCATCGCGACCACCGACCCGGGGTCCAGTTGGTCGCGCAGCGCGTAGAAGCCGCCGAGCCCGTAGACGAGCGCGAGCGCGAGCGCGGACACCAGCGTCAGCGCCGTGACGAAGACGCTCTGGAGCATCGCGGTACGCACGCCGATGTTGCGCACCCGGCGCGCGCGGACGGCGAACTCGGTGGATTCCTGGGACGGCCGGCCGAACAGCTTGATCAACGTGGCGCCGGGCGCCGAGAACCGTTCGGTCATCTGGGTGTTCATCACCGAGTTGTGGTTCGCCGCTTCGCGGCTCAGTTGCGCGAGCCGAGTCCCCATGTGGCGGGCGGGCACGATGAAGATGGGGAGCAGCAGCAGTGCGAGCAGGGTGATCTGCCAGGAGATCCCGAGCATCACCACGAGGGTGATGACGAGGGTGACAAGGTTGCCGACCACCCCGGACAGGGTGTCGCTGAAGGCGCGCTGCGCGCCGATCACGTCGTTGTTCAGACGAGAGACGAGTGCGCCGGTGCGCGTGCGCGTGAAGAACGCGACGGGCATCCGCTGTACGTGGTCGAACACCGTGGTGCGCAGATCCAGGATCAGGTCTTCGCCGATGCTCGAGGACAACCACCGGTTGGCGATGCCGAGGCCGGCCTCGACGAGTGCGAGTGCGGCGATGATCACGGCGAGCCACACCACCACCGATACTGCGGCGTTGTCCACGATCGCATCGACCACGCGGCCGGCGAGGACCGGTGTCGCGACGCCGAGCGCGGCGATCGCGACGCTCAGGAGGAGGTAGATGGTGATGTTCCGCCGGTGCGGACCGGCGAACGCGGCGATCCGCTTCAGGGTGGCGCGCGAGAACGGGCGTCGATCGCTCTCTGCGTGCATCGCGTTGTACATCGCGTTCCACGCGGTGATTTCCATACTCATGGACGGGGCCTCCTCAGCTCGCACCCGACGGTAGAACCTCGAGTGCGCTAGAGGTCAAGCCTAGGGTTCCGGGCGCTCCGGGACCCAACCGTTTTTGCTCTCTCCGCCTCAGCGGGCGACGTCGATCACCACGCGCTCCGGGTCACTGAGCGAATAGACCGCGAACGGGGTGCCGGATTCGGAGACGCCGACGAACGACTGGGTGACGCCTTCGAAGACGCCGGAGCCGGTGACCTCGACCACCGAACCGCCCGGTGCGGCGAGGACGGGATCTCTCCCGGCGTACGGCTCGACACCGCTGTCGAACGGGTAGGCGGATCCGTCGATCAGGACCTGCAGGACGGCATCGCCGGCGACGGTGACCTCGTTGCCGCTCCCGTCCTGGACGGCCTCGGCCACATAGCCGACCCGCCATCCGGGTGTGCCTTCGCCGTCGAGTTCGTACACCACGCGGTCGAAGCCCTCGTGCACGCCGGTCCGGATGTCCGTGACCGTGAGTTTCGCTCCCGCACCCGCGGGGGAGACCTTGTCGGCCGCATCGGTGGGGGTGTTCGTGGAGTCCGGCTCGGGCGCTTGCGTGGTCGGCGTGTTCACCGACACGGCCGGCGAGGGTGCCGGATCGCTGTCCGAAGCGGAGCAACCCGCGAGAACCAACGCGGCGGCGGAGACGGCGAGGCCGATACGGGTGCGAATCATGGGGCACATGGTACGGCGCGCAACTCGGGAATCCGGGAAGGCGCTCGGAGGCCTTGACGTCGATCACATCACGGCGGACAGTAGGCGTAACGCATATTTCAACGCTCGATGAATTGAGTCGCGATGAATACTCCATCGAACTCCCTCGCCGTGGATGTGCACGATCTTCGCGTTCGCCGCGGTTCCCATCTCGCCCTCGACGAGGTCTCCCTTCAGGTCACGCGCGGTTCGATCACCGGGTTGCTCGGCCCGTCGGGCTGTGGCAAGACCACGCTCATGCGCTCGATCGTGGGCGGGCAGATCGTCGAATCCGGCACGGTGACCGTGCTCGGTCTCCCCGCCGGGGCAGTCGAACTCCGCCGTCGCGTCGGGTACGTCACCCAGTCGGCGAGCGTCTACCCGGACCTGACCGTCACCGACAATGTCGCCTACTTCGCCTCCCTCTACGGCAGACCTCGCTCCACCGTCCACGAGACGATCGAGGCAGTCGGGCTCGGAAGCCACTCCCGCACCCGCGCCGACGCGCTGTCCGGTGGGCAATTCGGGCGCGTGTCGCTCGCGTGCGCGCTCGTCGGTGATCCTGATCTGCTCGTACTCGACGAACCCACGGTCGGTCTCGATCCCGTGCTGAGAGTCGAACTGTGGGAACACTTCCGCTCGCTGTCCCGGCGGGGAGTCACGGTACTGGTGTCCAGTCATGTGATGGACGAGGCGGACCGCTGCGACGATCTGCTGCTCTTGCGCGACGGCCGCCTCGTCGCTCAACTCACCCCCCGAGAACTGCGGGAGCAGACCGGGGAAGAGGTTCTCGAAGACGCATTCCTCCGGTTGATCCGAACCCGAACGGGAGCACGGTCGTGAATCCTGGAATCTATGCCGCCACCACCGTACGGATACTGCGGCAACTGAGGACAGATCACCGTACGGTCGTCATGATCACGCTGGTGCCGAGCCTGTTGATGATCCTGCTGTACTTCATGTATCAGAACGTCCCCCCGGGCCCGGACGGCCGATCGCTGTTCGACCGGATCGCGATAGTCATGCTCGGGATACTGCCGTTTGTGGTGATGTTCCTCGTGACGTCCATTGCCATGCAACGTGAACGGGTGTCCGGCACCCTCGAGCGGATCCTCGCCACGCCCCTGGCGAAACTCGACCTGCTCGCCGGATATGCCAGCGCGTTCTCGTCGGCTGCGGTGGTGCAAGCGGGACTCGCGTGCGCGGTCGCCTTCGGGCTGCTCGGTGTCGCCGCCGCGGGTCCGGTCGCGTGGGTTCTCGTGATCGCGATCCTGGTGGCAGTTCTCGGCGTCTCGCTGGGATTGTTGTGTAGTGCGTTCGCCCGCACCGAGTTCCAGGCGGTGCAGTTCATGCCGGTACTCGTGATTCCGCAATTCCTGCTGTGCGGCCTGCTCGTGGCGCGCGAGGATCTCCCGGACTGGCTGCGCTGGATCAGCAATGTCCTTCCGCTCAGTTACGCGGTCGAAGCGTTGCAGGAGGTCGCGAGTCGGCAGGGAACCACGGGTCCGATGCTCCGCAATCTCGTCGTCGTCGTGGGGTTCATCGCGGTGGCGCTGGCGCTGGGGGCGGCGACACTGCGTCGTCGCACGCAGTGAGCCCGCGGTCGGGACGGCGGCCGGGAACATCCGGCGCGCGTGAGACCATACTCGACGCCGCACGGGAACTCTTCGCCGCCAACGGTTTCGAGAAGACCACGATTCGTGCGGTCGCGGCGAAAGCGGATGTCGACCCGGCCCTCGTGCATCATTACTTCGGCTCCAAGGTCGATCTGTTCACCGCGTCGATCGCACTGCCCGTCGATCCGCACGACGTTCTTGCGCCGGTGTACGCGTCGCCCCTCGAGGGCCTCGGACACGCTCTCGCCGCCGCTGTCATCGGGCTGTGGGACTCCGAGCACCGCGACGCCGCTGTCGCGATGTTCCGCTCGGAGATCGCGGGTGGCGAGGGCAGTCTGATCCGGACCCTGCTGCTCGAGGTCGCGCTCGAACCGCTGCTCGCCCGGATCGACCACCCCGCCGGAACGGGACGACTTCGGGCGGAACTCGTGGCGACCCAGATGACCGGGATCATGCTCGTGCGGTACATCCTCGCCTTCGAACCGCTCGCGTCGCTGCCGTCGGGACGGATCGTGGAGATCGTCGCTCCGACGCTTCAGCGCTACCTCACCGGCGACCTGTCGGGCTGACCGACCGCACTCGCCCGAAGGGATCGACGAAAATACCCGACGCGGACCAGCCCGTGCTGGTCTACTCGGCGGCGCCGATACACCCGCTGCGGAAGCCCTCGCCTTGCTGAGAGTGGTGGGCATCGGACAGTGGCGCAGCGACGCCGCGACCTCCTGAGCCCTACGCGGTGTGCTCGCGCAGGTACGCGATGTCGTCGGCGATACCGGCGCCGGGCGTCTCCAGGACGACGGGCGCACCGGACGCCACGGCGATCTCGGCGAGCAACTGCGGATCGATGGTGCCGTCGGCGAGGTTCGCGTGCCGGTCGCGCGCCGAATCGAATTCGTCTCTCGAATTGTTGAGGTGCACCAGGTCGATTCGTCCGGTCACCGCTTTGACACGGTCGACGATGCCGACGAGATCCTCGCCCGCCGCCCAGGCATGACAGGTGTCGAGACAGAAACCGGCGCCGTAGTCGCCGATGGCATCCCACAGCCTGCCGATCGCGTCGATGTACCGCGCCATCGCGAAATCACCGCCCGCGGTGTTCTCGACCAGGATCGGCACCGGGAAGCCGCCCTTGTCCTCCTGGCGTTCGAACAGCTTCCGCCAATTCTCGACACCGGCCGCGACATTTTCGCCGTCGCGCACATGTCCACCGTGGACCACCAGGCCGAAAGCCCCGATGTGCGACGCAGCCTCGGCATGGTCGGCGACAGCCTTCCGGGACGGCATGCGCAGCCGGTTGTTGAGACTCGCGACGTTCACCACGTACGGCGAATGCACCACCACGTCGATGTCCGACGCGAGAATCTGATCCTTCCTCGGGTGCTCACCCGGGGTGTCCCATTTCTGTGGGTCCGAGAGGAACAGCTGCACCAGATCGGCGCCGAGCTGCTCACCCTGCCCGATGGGGTCGTCGTCCTGACGGACGTGGGCGCCTATCCGCATGGACCCAGGGTAGGGGAGCTTCCCGGTCAGCGGGACGGCAATACCGCGCGCGATCGCAGGATCTGCTTGATTCGGTCGACGCCGACGACAGGGAGATCTCATGGGCAAGCTGGACGGCAAGGTTGCACTGATCACCGGTGCCGGGCAGGGAATCGGTCAGGGCGTCGCGCTGGCTCTGGCCCGTGAGGGCGCCGCCATCGCGGTGACCGGCCGCACCGAGAGCAAGCTCGACGACACGGTCCGGCAGATCCGGGAGGTGGGCGGCACCGCCGAGCCGCTCCGATGCGATATCGCCGACCTCGACCAGATCACCGCCGCGGTGGAGCGGACGGCTCAGTTGTTCGGGGGCGTCGACATCCTCGTCAACAATGCGAGTCTCAACCCGCTCGGACCCGTTCTCGACCTCACCGCAAAGCTGATGGAGAACGCCTACCGCACCGGGCCGGTGGCGTCCCTGCACGCGATGCAGACGGTGTATCCCCTGATGAAGGCGCGCGGCGGGGGCTCGATCGTCAATATGGTCAGCTCCGCGGCCGTGCGCTGGGACATGTCCGGGTACGGCGGGTACGCCTCGGTCAAGGAGGCACTCAGATCGCTGACCCGGGCCGCCGCATCCGAATGGGGTGTCGACGGTATCCGCGTCAACGCCGTGGCGCCCCACGCGATGTCCCCGGGATTGGAGTGGTGGACGGAGAACCGCCCCGAGGAAGCCGCGGAGTTCGTCGCGACCATCCCGCTGCGGCGTATCGGCGACTGCGAGGAAGACATCGGCCGTGCGGTCGCGTGGATCGTCAGCGACGATGCCCGCTACCTGACCGGCGCGACGGTTCCGCTCGACGGTGGGCAGGCACGCTGGGCCTGAAGCCGCTGCCGACGCACGTGCACCCGCAGAATCCCTGAAACAGGGATCAGGGTCCTCCCCGATGGTGCGAGAGGGTGCGGCCGAGGAAGATGGTTTCATGCCATCGCACTCGGCTCCCGCAGCCCGATCCCAGGACCTCAAGAAAATCTACGGAACAGGCGAAACCGCCGTTCACGCACTCGACGGTGTCACGGTGGAATTCGCCGCCGGTGAATTCACCGCCATTATGGGCCCGTCAGGATCGGGCAAGTCGACGTTGATGCATTGCCTCGCCGGTCTCGACAGCGCGACCTCCGGCGCAGTGTTCATCGGCGACACCGATCTGACGAGCCTGTCCGACAAGGAGATGACGCAACTGCGTCGCGACCGCGTCGGCTTCGTCTTCCAGGCGTTCAACCTCGTCCCGACGCTCACCGCGCTCGAGAACATCACGCTGCCCGTCGACATCGCCGGACGGAAAGTCGACCAGGAGTGGCTCGACACCATCGTCGGGCGCCTCGGTCTGGGCGACCGCCTCGGCCACCGACCCGGTGAGTTGTCGGGTGGTCAGCAGCAGCGCGTCGCGTGTGCCCGAGCGCTTGCCGGCCGCCCCGAGATCATCTTCGGTGACGAGCCGACCGGCAACCTCGATTCGCGTTCGTCCGGAGAGGTCATGTCCATCCTGCGTGCCTCGGTGGACGAGTTCGGGCAGACGGTCGTGATCGTCACGCACGACCCGCGCGCCGCCGCGTACGCCGACCGGGTCGTGTTCCTGTCCGACGGCAGTGTCGTCGACGAGATGCGCGACCCCACCGCCGACTCGGTCCTGGATCGCATGAAGCAGTTCGATCCTGCCGCCATGTCACCTCTGGCGAAGTAGGAGCGTTCCGAGCATGAGTGGAAATCCCATCCGCAAGGTGGCATTGCGCAATCTTGCCGCGCACAAGGTGAGACTTGCGCTGACCGTGCTGTCCGTCGTGCTCGGCACGGCGTTCATCACCGGTTCGTTCGTCTTCACCGACACGCTGCAGCGCACGTTCGACGGTATCTTCGGCGACGTCGCGCAGGGCGTCGATGTTCGCGTGAGCGCCGAGGAATCCGGTTCGAGCGGCGTGCCGGTCGAGGACATCGCGGCAGTCGAGGCGCTTCCCGCCGTGGACCGAACGACCCCGTACATCGGCGGTACGCTCGTCCTTCTCGGCTCCGACGGTGCGGCGATCCAGACCGGGGGCGCCCCGGTGGAGGGGTACGCGTACTTCCCGCCCGAGGAATTCGTCGGCGAGTCGCAGGAGTTCATCGAGGGCACTCCGCCCGCCGAAGACGGCCAGATCGCGCTCAACGCCAGCGCCGCCGAGCGCGGCGGCCTCGACGTCGGAGACCAGACCTCCATCCTTTCCATCGCGCAGGGCATGGTCCCCGTGACGGTGAGTGGCATCTACAACCTCGAGACCGACACCGGCGGCTACATCGGGGCGATGTTCACCGAATCGCAGGCGTCGTCGCTGTTCACCGATGGCCGGCACGTCGGATACCTCAACATTGCGGGCGACGGCTCCCTGTCCCCGGACGAACTGCGGGACGAGGTCGCGGCGGCTGTGCCGGGCATGAAGGTGCAGACCGGGGCAGAGGTCACCGAAGAGACCAAGTCGGAGGTCTCGGAAGCACTGAACTTCCTCAACTACTTCCTGCTCGCCTTCGGTGCGATCGCATTGCTGGTGGGGACGTTCATCATCTACAACACCTTCTCGATGATCGTCGCGCAGCGACTCCGCGAACTCGCGTTGCTCCGGGCCATCGGCGCGAGCCGGAAACAGGTCGGCCGCTCCGTGACGCTCGAGGCGCTCGTCGTCGGACTGATCGGTAGCGTCATCGGTATCGCCGCGGGTGTCGCGCTCGCCTACGGTCTACGTGCGGCACTGAACGCCGCGGATCTCGGGTTGCCGTCCGGTCCGCTGCAACTGGCGCCGCGCACGGTCGTCGTGGCCCTGATCGTCGGGATCGTCGTCACCGCGGTCAGTGCCTACGCCCCCGCACGCCGCGCGACACGGGTGCCGCCCGTCGCCGCGATGCGGGAAGAGTCCACCGGGACGGTCGAAGGCCTGCGGGTGCGCACGATCGCGGGCATCGTCGCGGCCGTCGTCGGTGTCGTGCTCGTCGTGTTCGGCGCGCAGGGCACCGGGGGAGGTGCGGCCTCCGCCGTCGGCGGTGGAGCGTTCCTGCTCGTCCTCGCGGTCCTGCTCGGCTCGCCGGCGCTCTCGCGGCCCGTCGTGGGTGCTCTCGGTGCGGTGTTCGCGCGACCGTTCGGTGCCGTCGGCCGGTTGGCGCGTACCAACGCGACCCGCAACCCGCGTCGCACCGCCGCCACCGCATTCGCTCTCACCCTGGGCCTCATGCTCGTGTCCGTGATCGGTGTCTTCGGCTCCTCGGCGAAGGCCAGTGTGGACGCTGCCGTCGACAACGGCGTCCAAGCCGACTTCATGCTCACCGGACCGCAGATGTTCGGAGTTCCGCTGCCGGCGGCCGACGCGGCGCAAGGGGTCGACGGTGTGGTGGAAGTGGTGCCGGTCCACGGCGTCCGGGCGAACCTCGACGGAGAGGACGGTTTCGGCACGGCGGTGACGGGCGTGCTCGACGACGTGATCGATCTGCAGATGGTGGAAGGCGTGCCGGAGGCCACGGGCAACGAAATGCTCGTGAACCAGAGCACCGCGAGTGAGAAGGGCTGGACGGTCGGCTCGACGGTCCCGGTCACGAGCCGTGACGGCAACACCGTGGACGCGACCGTGGCCGGTGTCTACACCGACAGTCAGATCATCGGGCCCTGGGTGATGTCCCAGCAGATCTACGAGCAGTTCACACCCCCGGCGACCCGGTCGGCGATCGTCGTGCTGATGAACGTCGCGGACGGGGCGGACCCGAGTGCCGTGCGGTCGGGCCTCGAGGCCGCCACCAAGGAATACGTGATCGTCCAGGTTCTCGACCGTGAGCAGTTCAAGGGTCAGCAGGCACAGCAGATCGATACGCTGCTCGCCATCCTGTACGGGTTGCTCGCTCTCGCCGTGGTCATCGCGATCCTCGGCATCGTCAACACGCTGGCGCTGTCGGTGGTCGAACGCCGACGTGAGATCGGGATGCTGCGCGCGGTGGGGATGCAACGCAACCAGGTACGGCGCACCATCTATCTCGAGTCGCTGCTGATCGCGGTGTTCGGTGCAATCGTCGGGGTGATCCTCGGCCTGTCCTTCGGCTGGGCGTTCGTACGGACTCTCGCCGACCAGGGACTCGACATCATCTCGGTGCCGTGGTCGCAGGTCGTGGGAATGCTGCTGGCCTCCGGAGTGATCGGCGTGCTGGCCGCGTTGTGGCCCGGCAATCGTGCCGCGAAGACCCCTCCGCTGGAGGCGATCTCGGACCTCTGACGGGGAGACGATCCACAGTCTTCCTTTTCATCCACAGCGTGCCCGGGGCCCCCCGGGCACCCCCCCCC
>NZ_JAXION010000050.1:0-29987 GCF_049311045.1 Rhodococcus sp. 7Tela_A2
GGGCGGCGCCCCGCCCCGCCCCCCCCCCCCCCCCCCGCCCCTTGTCCTTCTGGGGCTGACGCACCGTGGTGAGTCCTTCGCGCAGCGCTTCGTCGATCCCGTCGAAGCCGGTGATCGACAGGTGGCCCGGCACATCGAGTCCCGTCTGGTCGGCCCACGCCAGGGCGCCGAGCGCGAGAACGTCGGTCGTGCACATCAGTGCGGTGATCCGGGGATTGACGCTCATGATCTGCGCCGCACCCGACAACCCGTTTTCCGAGGTGTGCGTGTAGCGCTCGACGACAGTGAGCGAGGCCGGGTCCAGCCCGCCCGCCCGCATCGCGTCCTGCACTCCGAGGATGCGCTCGCGCTGCACGTGGAATCCGCTGCTGTCGAGGGTCGACAGATCGACGACACCGTCGTGGCGCTCGCGCCCGAGTCGCATGGACACGATGCCGATGTGCCGGTGGCCGAGTCCGATGAGATGTGCGGCGAGATCCCGCATCGCGCCCCGGTCGTCGATGCCCACGACAGGGGTGTGCTCGAAACCGCGCGGCTGGTCACAGGCGACGATCGGCAGATTCCGTTCGAGCACCGCAGCCAGGTACGGATCTTCGGGCGGTACGGAGTAGACGACGAACCCGTCCACCGACGACCGGTGCACGACCTGCGCGGCTTCGGTGTCGGCGCGTCCGGGACCGGCGGGGATGAGCAGCAGACCTTGTCCGGCTGCCTCGCAGGCCTCCGACAGCCCGGACAGAAATCGCATGGCGGCGGGGTCCCGGAACGAGTAGCTCAGCGCCTCGGTGAGAAGGACGCCCACAGCACCGGCCTTGCGGGTGCGCAGGGACCGCGCCATCGGATCCGGGCCGGCGTACCCACGGCGCTTGGCCACATCGAGCACACGCTGGCGTAGCTCCGCGGACAGCTGATCGGGCCGGTTGTACGCGTTCGACACCGTGGTGCGGGAGATCTTCAGTTCGGCAGCGATCGAGGCCAGCGTCGCCTGTCGGCGGGGCTGACGGGACCTGGGCATGAGGGGACCGTAGTCCTGTGGGTCTCGTCACGGCGACGCGGGGACGGCGTAATTCGCCTTCCCGACCCGCTAAAGTGGAACGGTAACGATTACCAATAACGATTGGGCGTGCCTCCGGGGCCGTTCGTCGACTCTCGATTCAGGAGAAGACCACAGTGCGTTTGTCCTCCCGTACCGCGCTCGCGGCCGCCGCCGTGGCTTGCGTGACCACCTTGGCCGCGTGCGGGTCCGCCACCACCGGATCCGATGACGAGGACACCCTGCGCGTAGTCGCCTCCACCAACGTGTGGGGCTCCGTCGCCCAGGCCGTGGCCGGCGACCGTATCGAGGTCGAGTCCCTCATCACCGAACCGTCGGCCGACCCGCATTCCTACGAGGCGAGCCCGCTCGACGCCGCGGCGATCAGCGACGCGTCGCTCGTCGTCTACAACGGTGGTGGATACGACCAGTTCGTCGAGGACATCCTCGAGTCCGGTAGCGGCGACCCCGCGACCGTCGAGGCGTTCGCGCTCTTCGAATCCGGCGAAGGATCCGATCTGCACGCCGGCCACGACCACGAGGACACCCACGACACCCACGACACCCACGACGCCGGTACCGACGACACAGCGGGCAGCACGGGTCACTCGCACGACGGGCACGACCACAGCGGCGTCAACGAGCACGTCTGGTACGACCTCCCGCCCCCCCCCCCGGGGGGCGCCCCCCACGCCGTCGCCGATCGCCTTGCGGAACTCGATCCGGAGGGTGCCGCCACTTACGAAGCCAATGCCGCGGCGTTCCACGACAATCTGCACGCCGTCGCCGATCGCGTGGCCTCGATCGCCGAAGCGCATCCCGACGCACCGATCGCGCAGACCGAATCCATCGCGACCTATCTGGTGACCGCGGCCGGACTCCGCGACGAGGTACCCGCAGACTTCGCGAATGCGATCGAGAACGGCACCGACCCGTCGCCCGTCGCCATCGCGGCCACCCGGCAATTGCTCCTCGACAAGCAGGTCCGCGCACTGCTGTACAACCCGCAGACCGAGGACAAGGTGAGCCGTGAGATGCGCGCGGCAGCAGAGGCGTCGGGTATTCCTGTCGTCGAAGTTTCCGAAACCCTGCCCGACGGTGTCGACTACATTCAGTGGCAGACCAGGACAGCCGAGGCGCTCGCTTCCGCACTCGACACCGAATCCTGACCACCCGCTCGAGAACACGGACTCCGGTGAATTCTTCGACACCCGACCGCGCCCACGCGGTCGAACTCCGCGGCGCGCGGCTGGCATTCGGCGATCGTGTGCTCTGGGACGATCTCGATCTCACCATCGAACCGGGTGAGTTCGTGGCCGTCCTCGGACCGAACGGGGCGGGCAAGACCTCCCTGCTGAAAGTCCTCCTCGGCCAGTTGCCGCTCAGCGGCGGAACCGCGACCATCGCGGGATCGCCGGTGCGTGCCGGTAATTCGCATCTGGGCTACGTGCCGCAGCAGAAGACCCTCGACGAGGGTGTCCCCCTGCGCGGGCGCGACCTGGTGGGTCTCGGCGTAGACGGTCACCGCTGGGGCACCGGGATCCGTTTCTGGAAGCAGCGGAAAGTCGCGGTGGACGCGGCACTCGCCCAGGTAGGAGCCGAGGCATACGCCGGGGCTCCCATCGGCGCCCTGTCGGGAGGCGAGCAACAACGTCTGCGTATCGCGCAGGCGCTGGTCGGCGATCCCCACGTCCTGCTGTGCGACGAGCCGTTGCTCAGCCTCGACCTCGCCAACCAGCACCTCGTCTCGTCGCTCATCGACCGGCGCCGTCGCGATCACAACACTGCCGTCCTGTTCGTCACGCACGAAATCAATCCGATCCTCCCTCTCGTCGATCGCGTGCTCTATCTCGTGGACGGTCAGTTCCGCATCGGGACGCCCTCCGAAGTCATGACCTCGGAGGTTCTTTCGGAGCTCTACCGCACCGACGTGGAGGTCCTCGAGGTGCGTGGGCGCCTCGTCGTCATCGGTACCGGGGACGCCATCGACGCGCTCGGCAGCGCCGGCGGTCTGCGTCCCGGCGAGGGCGTTCACCATCACGAACACGAGGACGACGCATGAGCAGCAAGTTCACCGACGCCATGGGACGGCTGTTCGACTTCGACACCACCGCCGACCTCCTGCAGTACGACTTCGTCCAGCAGGCCCTCGTCGCCGGTGCCATCCTCGGTCTCCTCGCCGGGATCATCGGCCCGTTGATCATCAGCCGGCAGATGGCGTTCTCGGTGCACGGCACCTCCGAGTTGTCCCTGACCGGTGCGGCCGCCGCTCTGCTTCTCGGCGTCTCCGTCGGGCTCGGGGCCGTGGTGGGCGCGGTGATCGCCGCGATCCTGTTCGGCATCCTGGGAACCCGCGCGCGCGAACGAGACTCCGTGATCGGTGTGGTCATGGCGTTCGGCCTCGGACTGGCCGTGCTGCTGCTCTGGGCGTACGACGGCCGCACCGGCGCGGCGTTCTCACTGCTGACCGGTCAGATCGTGGCGCCGGGAGGAACGGGCATCACTCTGCTCGCGACGTGCGCGGTCGTAGTCATCGGCACCCTGATCTTCATCTACCGTCCGCTGCTGTTCGCGAGCACCGACCCCGAAGTCGCCGCCGCGCGAGGCGTGCCGGTCCGGGCGCTGTCGATCGTCTTCGCCGTGCTCGTCGGAGTCACCGCGGCCCTCGGCGTGCAGATCGTCGGCGCCCTGCTCGTGATGGCGCTGCTCATCACACCGGCCGCTGCCGCCTCCCGAGTCGTGAGCGGACCACTCGCCGCAACCGTGCTGTCGGTGATCTTCGCGGAGATCGCCGCGGTGGGAGGAATCCTCCTCGCGCTCGCGCCCGGAGTCCCCGTGTCCAGCTTCATCACGACCATCGCGTTCGTCATCTACCTGGTGTGCCGGATTGTCGGGTCCTCGCGCAGGCGGCGGGGCGTCGGCCGCACTCCGTCCGCGAGCACCGTCCGGCACTGACGACCCGGTAGCGGACAATCGTCCGATGCGGTCCCGTAACAAGATTCTGCACGCCACCGTCGAACTGATCGGGGAGGTCGGCTTCGAAGGCGTGACCATCGCCGGCGCGGCACACGCTGCCGGGGTGTCCCGGCAGACCGTGTACTCGATCTTCGGGTCCCGGGAAGAACTTGTGTCCCAGGCCGTCGCGGGAGTGGCGGTGGAGGCACTCGCGGGGATCCACACGCGTCTCCGACATATCGCAACCCCCGCCGACTACGTCGTCGAACTCATCGTCGCGAGCCGGACCGTCGTGCGCGACAACGCCATCCTGGCCGCGTTGCTGCGCTCCGAACGAGAGAACCCGGTGTTCGACAACGGCATGGTCGCGCGGGCAAAGCCGGTCGCGCGCACCCTGTTCGCGCCGCTCGTTACCCGGCACCCCGAGGTGGAATCACAACTCGAGGACATCATCGAGATCTCGCTCTTTCTGGGGTTGTCCGTAGTGCTGTTCGACGACGAGGCGGTGCACTCCGACGACGAACTCAGACGCTTCCTGACCCGGTGGCTCGGGCCGGCGCTGTCACATACCCGGCCCGAAGCAGGACCGGGATCTTGACACTATGGCCCCAGAGTGTCTAGTTTTGCGACGCCTCCGGGGCCGGCTGTCCGAAGACCCCCGAGGCCGACGCAACCATCCGGGGGGATCACTTGCCGCACGTCACACGCCGGGCTTTTTTCGCCGGAGCCGCAGTCGCCGGATTGTCGCTCGCAGGCGCTGGGGTCGCCCCGGCCGCACCGGGCATCGCAGCGCGCGTGAACAGGGTCCCTCTCACGCGGGAAGAACACCGCGTCGTCGTCGTCGGATCCGGGTTCGGAGGTGGCGTGACGGCGCTACGGCTCGCACAGGCCGGCGTGCGCGTCACAGTCCTCGAACGCGGAATACGGTGGCCCACCGGACCGAATTCGACGACCTTTCCGCGAATCGACGCACCCGACAAGCGGATTCTGTGGCACCGGTCGAATCCCGAACTGTTCGGCCGCACGCATGTGTTCGAGCCGTACACCGGTCTCGTCGAGGCGGTCGCCGGTGAGAACATGACTGCCCTGTGCGCAGCCGGCGTCGGGGGCGGGTCGCTCCTGTATCAGGGGATGTCGTTGCAGCCCAGCGAGTCCGTGTTCGAAGCGAACCTCCCGAACGAACTCGACTGGGCCACCCTGGACCGCGTGCACTATCCGCGAGTCGCGCGCATGCTGAAGCTTGCCGTCGCACCCGACGAACTGGTGGCGAGCCCTCACTACAAGACCTCCCGGATCTTCGCCGAGCGCGTCACACGAGCGGGCCTACCGCTCGACAAGATCCCGATGCCGATCGACTGGGACTACGCACTGGCCGAACTTCGCGGCGAGATGCGGCCGTCGTATACCGACGGGTCCGGCGCACTGGGTGTCAACAACGGTGGCAAGCATTCGGTCGATGTCACCTACATCGCCGCAGCCGAGCAGACCGGCCTGGTGACGGTGGAGACGCTCCACGAGGTAACCGACGTCGCGCGCGCCGCCGACGGGCGATGGACCGTGCACGTCGACCGGATCGACACCACCGGCGCGGTGGTCGAGAACAAGATCCTCACCACCGACGCCCTCGTACTGTCCGCGGGCAGTCTCAACACGACCCGCCTTCTCGTGCGCGCATCGGCGCACGGCCGGATCACCGACATGCCCGACGAACTCGGCGGCGGGTGGGGGTCGAACGCGGACCGCATCTACCTCTGGACCAGTCTGGAAGACAGCTTCGGCGCAGTGCAGGGCGGCCCGGTCGTGTACGGCAGCAAGAACTGGGACGACCCGAACAACGCGTTCACCGTCATCCAGGCGTCCATCCCCTCCGCGTACGGACTCGACACCCGCAGCACGGTCATGGTCGGTTTCGGCGTCAGCGCGGGCCGAGGACATTTCGACTACGACTCCGGCCGCGACGATGCGATTCTGCGGTGGCCCACAGACGGCGACGCAGCCATCCAGAACGATCACATCGATCCTGCCGCCCGCAAGATCGCCGGGCCGAACGACATCCTGACGGACACGAACACCGTTGTCCCGTCCACCTGGCACCCCCTCGGCGGAGCGAGTATGGGAACCGTCTGCGATCTCGACGGGCGGGTGCTCGGGCAGCGCGGCCTGTATGTACTCGACGGGGCACTCATGCCCGGCAACACGGCGGCCTGCAACCCGTCGATGACGATCGCCGCAGTTGTCGAGCGAGCCCTCGACGACATCGTCGCGCGCGACGTGGGCGTCGTCTTCTGACAGCACTTCCGCTCGAAAGAGCATCGCGGGAGAGCGCGGGCCGGTTGCGGCCCCACCGGCCCTAGACTTGTCTCGTGCCTCGCATCGACCTCAACAGCGACCTCGGTGAAAGCTACGGCCAGTGGCGGCTCGGCGACGACGAGACGATGCTCGGACTCGTCTCGAGCGCGAACATCGCCTGCGGGTTCCATGCGGGCGACCCCTCGACGTTGCTCGACACCTGCCGGGCCGCCGCAGAACGCGACGTGCGGATCGGCGCGCAGGTGGGATATCAGGATCTCGCCGGCTTCGGCCGGAGGTTCATCGATGTGACGCCGGCCGAACTCACCGCCGAAGTGATCTACCAGATCGGCGCTCTGGAGGGCCTCGCGCGGGTTGCGGGTTCGTCCGTCAGTTACGTCAAACCGCACGGCGCGCTGTACAACGCGGTGGTGCACCATCGCGAGCAGGCTCGTGCGGTGGTCGCTGCGGTGTGCGCGTACGACGACTCGCTGCCGGTTCTCGGCCTGCCGGGGTCGGTGCTTCTCGACGAGGCCGAACGCGCGGGACTGCCGGTGGTCAGCGAGGCGTTCGCCGATCGCGCGTACACACCCGAGGGCACACTCGTCTCCCGGCACGAACCCGATGCGATCCTCCACGACCCGGACACGGTGGCGCGACGCGTGCTGCGCATGGTGACGGAAGGTGTGGTGACGGCACTCGACGGCAGTGACGTGCCCGTCACCGCTCGGTCGGTGTGCATTCACGGCGACTCCCCCGGCGCCACCGCGATGGCAATTGCCGTACGTGCTCTGCTCGACGCCGAGAGCATCGGTATCGAAGCATTCGTGTGAGGGACGATCGATGAGGATCCTGCCGAACGGAGACGCCGCGCTGCTCGCCGAGTTCGCATCGCTCGACGACGTGCTCGCGCACTACCGGGCGCTCGACGCGGACCGGCCGCACGGCGTCGTCGACCTCGTTCCCGCCGCCCGTACGGTGCTGGTTCGCTTCGAACCCCGGGAGATTCGCGGAGACACCGTGCGCCGATGGATCGCCGAGACCCCACCGGTAGATGCGGACACCCTCGTCGCCGACGAGATCGTGATCGATGTCCGGTACGACGGCCCCGATCTCACGGAGGTCGGAGAGAGGACCGGACTGGGTGCGGACGGCGTGATCTCGGCACACACGGACCGGGCCTGGACCGTCGCCTTCGGCGGGTTCGCTCCCGGATTCGCGTACCTCACCGGAGGTGACGATCGTCTGCAGGTTCCCCGGCGCGAGTCGCCGCGTGTCGCGGTTCCGGCCGGAGCCGTGGGGCTGGCCGGCGAGTTCTCCGGGATCTACCCCCGGCAGTCACCGGGAGGATGGCAGCTGATCGGGACGACCGATGCCGAACTGTGGCAACCGGATCGGATCCCTGCTGCGTTGCTCCGGCCCGGTGTCCGCGTCCGGTTCCGGCCGGTGCGGCATCCGCTGGTGACAGAGTCGTCGGCGCCCGACATCCGACGCACGGATGGGTGACGGCGCCGTGCGCGAGACTGGGGCGGTGGCGTGGTTCGAGGTTGTCTCCCCCGGCGTTCTCACGACAGTCCAGGATCGCGGTCGCCCCGGCCACGGCGGAACCGGACTGACCACGTCCGGCGCTGCCGACCGGACGGCGCACGATGCGGCGAACCGGTTGGTGGGCAACCACCCCGGCGCCGCCACCCTCGAGGTCACGGCCGGCGGGCTCGTCGTGCGGAGCGTCGGCGCGATGATCGTGGCGGTGACCGGGGCGCGTGCCGAGGTCACCGTGAACGAGCGGCCACGGGGTGACTGGTCGCGGATTCACCTGAGCAACGACGATGTGCTGGCGATCCGGCCACCGTCGATCGGACTGCGGTCCTACCTGGCTGTCCGCGGAGGCATCGATGTTCCCGAGGTGCTCGGGAGCCGGGCCACCGACACGCTGTCGAACACCGGTCCCGCGCCCGTTCGGGCAGGTGATCGTCTACCGGTGGGCGCACTCGCCGACGCCCTGCCTGTCGAAGAACAGTTCCCCCCGCCCGCCGACCTGGGCGATCCGGTGGAAATGGGGGTGCGCCTCGGCCCGCGCGACGACTGGTTCACGCCGGCCTCCGTGCGCGCCCTGCTGCGGGAACGCTGGGCGGTGACGCCCCGGCTCGACCGGATCGGCATCAGGCTGCGGGGCACCGGACCGCTCCACCGGTCGCGGCGAGCCGAACTTCCGAGCGAGGGGATGGTTCCCGGAGCACTACAGGTACCCCCCGAGGGACATCCGGTGCTGTTCCTCGCCGACCATCCCGTCACGGGTGGATACCCGGTGATCGCAGTGGTGGCACGCGCCGATCTCCCCCTCGCAGCACAGTTGCGGCCGGGCCACCGGGTGCGGTTCTCCGTCACCCGGTAGCCCGGCCGCATGCTGTGTCGTCGGCGACGTCACTCGGAGAGAGGCGACAGCCTGCCGTCGATCATTTCCAGTACGCGATCGCAGTGCACGAGCACGTCGTGGTCGTGCGTGACCATGATCGTGGCGACCCCGGCACTATGGGTCTCGTCCGCCAGAAGCTGCACGACGTCGTGGCTCCGAGCACGGTCCAGCGCCGCGGTGGGCTCGTCGACGAGCAACACGGCGGGTTCGGTGACCAGGGCGCGAGCGATACCCACGCGCTGGCGTTCGCCACCGGACAGCTGGCCCGGACGCTTGTTCGCGCGGTGGGTCATGCCGACGGATTCGAGGAGCTCGTGGGGGTCACGCCCGGGCCGTCCCGTGATCGTCGACATCAATCGCAGCTGGTCGAGCGCGGTCAGTGCCGGCAGCAGATTCGAGGACTGGAACACGAATCCGATTTGATTGCGGCGGATTTCGGCGAGCTGACGACGCGGTGTGGCGGTCAGGTCGACGTCCCGCAGCACAACCGTGCCGGTGGTGGGATGAATCAGTCCTCCGGCCACGGCCAGGAGACTGGATTTGCCCGCGCCGGACGGACCGACGATCGCGACCAGTTCGCCGGGGGCGACTTCGAGGTTCACGTCGTCGAGTGCGGTGACGGTGCTGTCGCCGTCGCCGAACTGCAGGCCGACATTCCGCAGGCTCAGGCCCGTGGTGGTGGTGAGGGCGCTCATCGATTCTCTCCCAGTGCCGTCAGGGGGTTGATACGGGTGATTCGCACGATCGCGAGTCCGGCCCCGATGAGGCCGAGCACGATCAGCAACAGTGCGCCTTGCAGAATCGGGCCCGTTTGGAGCGAGAACGGCATGCCCGTTCCTTCGAGTCCGGAGCCGAGGCCGAGGCCGACGAGGACACCGAAGGCGACGGACACGACGAGAATCAGGGCTGCCTGGATGATGCTGTCGCGCATCAGATATCCGGTGGACGCACCCATCGCGCGGAGGACCGCGAGTTCACGCAGCCGCTGGACGGTCCAGATGCTGAAGAACGCACCGACGACCAGTGCCGAAATCGCGTAGAGGAACGCGATGATCATGGACATCGTCATCGTCTCCGCGGAGTAACCCGGGGAGGAGTCGAACGACTCCTCGACGGTCTTGCTCGCAGTGCCTGCTGCGGCGTCACCGGCGGCCAGGTCGGGAAGGGAGCCGTCCGTTCCCTGGATCGCGACGACACTCGCCTCCGTGTACGCCCGCGGTTCGGTGGCGGCGCCTTCGAGCGTGCCCGCGTTGATTTCCTGCCAGGTTGCCAGCGGCACGTACGCGATGTCGACGTGGCCGAAGGTGCGCTTGTCCTCCGTGAACCCGACGACGGTCATTTCCGTCCCGAGCCGGTCGACCGTCACGGTGTCGCCGACAGCGACACCTTCGTCACGAGCGGTCTCGCTGAGGATGATGTCTCTCGGCCCGCTCAGCTGTGTGCCTTCGCCTGCGGTGGGCTCGAGGAAGGAGCCCGGCACAATGCCGAAGAGTGTCAGGTCGATCGCCATGCCGCCGCCGGTGTGCGCGTTGACGATGGCGTTGCCCATCAGCTCGGCGTGCTCGACGCCGGGCTGGGCAGCCCATGCCGCCGCCTGCTCTTCGGTGACGACGGACCGCGAGAATGCGGAGTCCGTCTTCGTGCCCTCCTGGAAGGCGAACGCCTGGGCGGGCGTCCGCTGAAGGCCCGAGACTCCGTCGTCGACGAGTCCGGAGGACAGGCCCGAGAGGATGACCATCAGAACCGAGATCAGGGCGATGACGGATGCCATCAGCAGAACACGTGTACGCGCGAACACCAGTTCACGCACTGCAAGAAACATAGGGGCTCCTGGAAAGGATCGCTCAGGCGAAGGCACCTGGGATGAGGTAGGCGGGCACGGGACTCACTTCTCCGATTTCAACAGAGGATGAGTTGCATTACCACTAAGGTTTACCTACGACAATGGGTAGTTTCCCGACCTCGAAACGCGCCAGAAACCGCCCTCTACCTGCGCTTATCACTGATCTTGTCGGCGGCCGGCCGGGCCTGAAATTTGATGACGACATGTCGTCAACATCATGGTTCGAGACGCGCTCGGGCCCCCCGAAGGCATCCGAGCCGACGCACTTTCGGCGCGCTCGATCCGTCGGGGTGTACCCTTCGATCGGTCACAAGTCCCCGATCCGATCCCGGAGCAATACGTGCCTATCCTGAACGCCGGGCACACCGTGGCCGAGCACAAATCCGCCACTCGCACCCGCATCCTCAGCGCTTTCGCCGAGGTGCTGGCCCGCGAGGGATGGGACGGCGCATCGGTGAAAGCCGTCGCCTCGCAAGCCGGCCTGACCCGCACGGTGATCTACAACTACTACGCCGACAAATCCGAGATGCTCCTCGCGTGGTCTGCCCACGAAATCGAGCGGTTTCTCGATCTGCTCACGCGCAAGCTCGCCGGGATGGACGATCCCCGCGACATGCTCGAGACCGTCGTCGAGCTGGTTCTCCTCGAATTCGCCGGGCCCCACCCCGTGACACCGCCCGTGATGAGCCTGATCCCGAATGCGACCAAGCTGGAGTTCACCTCGCAACTCAACGAACTCGAGGACGTGGTCTACCGGATCCTCGTCGAGGGCGAGAAGTCGGGAGTGTTCCGGCTGATCGACGCACGGTCCGCGAGCCGGTGCATCCTGGGCTGCCTGGACCCCCACCGCCAGGTGCTGGCCGACGGCGGGCCGGTCGACGAGGTGATCTCGATGGTGGTTCCGTTCGTGATGGGGGCCGTGGGCGCCCTCGACCGTGACCCGCACGCCGAACCCGGCTGTGCGGCGATCTGCGACGCGGGCGAGGAGAACCTGTCGTCCGAGTCCTGATCGGAGACGGCTCTCAGGCGTCCGATCGAGCCTGGGAACCGGGTTCCCCCGAGATCTCCGGATTCGTGACACGCCGTACGAACTCGATCGTCTGAGCGAGGGCGCGGCGTGCGGGAGGCGAGACGCCGGGCAGGCTGAGGTACCCGTGGACTGCGTTCTCGTACTCCGTCAGGGTCACGTCGCCGCCCTTCTCGCGCAGCGCATCCGCATAGAACACGCCGTTGTCGCGCAGCGGATCGTGCCCGGCGACCTGGATGAGCGCAGGAATCGTGGCGCCGGCGAGACTGCCGCGCAACGGTGCCGCCGTGGGCGCGTACGGATCTGCGCCGTCGAGGTACAAGCGGACGAACGCGCGCATACCGCGGGAGGTCAGGACGGGCGCATCGGCGTGCTCGCGCTCGGAGGGAAATACCTCTTCCATCTCGGTGCCCGGATAGACGAGCACCTGTCCGACCAGTGCGGAGAGGCCGGACTGCGCGGCGAGATCCGCGACGACCGCGGCGAGATTGCCGCCGGCACTGTCCCCGGCCACCACCACCCTCGTCCCGTCCACGCCGAGTTCGGCAGCATGCTCGACCACCCACAGCAGAGACGACCAGCAGTCGAATACCGCCGCCGGATACGGGTTTTCGGGCGCAAGCCGGTAATCGACAGACACGACGACGCACGGAGACTCCGCAGCCATGTGGCTCGCCCACCACTCGTCCTGCTCGGGCTCACCGAGCACCCAGCCTCCGCCGTGGAAGAGCACTACGACGGGGAGAGGACCGGGCGCCGAACCCGACGGCCGGTAGATGCGCAGGCGCAACGTAACCGACTCGGTGGCGGATTCGAGTCCGGCGATCTCGGCGGGCTGCAACTCGACCGTGCGGTCGACGATGTGCGCGGCACGGTGTGGCCGGCCGGCGACCCATCGCCCGACGCGCGAGGACAACAGCTTCGTCCGGCGTGCGCGTCGCGCGGGGACCGCCTCGGGCGGTTCGTCCGCGATGGACGCGCCGGTGAGGCCCTCCACGAGGGCGAACAGCTTGGTACGGAACGGGAGCGGAGCGGCCACGGCCGCAACACTAGAGGACCGCGGTCGCTTCCGGAACGGTGGCGCGCTCCGAGCGGTGGAGCGCACTGAGGCACAGACCCTGCACGGGACGGGTGGCCTCGGACCGGAAACGGCCGCCTACCTGCGCGACACTCTGGACGACGTTGTCACGCACCGTGATCCATTCCTCTTCTCCCGAACTCGACTGAACCGAGACGACGCCGTCGACGACATGGTCGAACGTGAAGTGCGACAACACCTCCGGGAACCGGTCGCGGCGTCCCCTCAGCACCCGCCGCATACGGGCACGCGGCGACAGGAACGAATCGATCAGATAGGCGAGCCATTCGGCGTGCCGGAAGAAGTGCTCGTCGCCGTCCCACACCAGAGCCGATCCGTCGTCCGTGGGAGTCCACTGGCACCACGACATCGGACGACCCCGCGTCGGCAGACCGTCCCGTCCCGCATTGTGCGGCCCGCTCGCGGGACCGGCGAAGGCGCGAAGGAACTCGATCTCACCGGCGTTCAGAGGCGGTGAAACCTCGAACCGACCGTCGAATCGAGCGCTGTACATACGGTGCCTCCCCACGTCGACTGTTGTGCTTCTTTACCCCGTCCGGCGGGCTTCCACACCGATCCGGGGCAGACAATCCGGCCAATCGAGACATCACCCTCGTCACAAATGTGAATCTCTGTTAACTTTCTCGCGACATCGGTGGCGGAGACAGAGGTGGCGACGTGTTGCGTCGGATAACGGCAGCAGTCATGGGTACAGCGATCGTGGCAGCGGGCACGATCATGGGAAGCGGCGTCGCATCCGCCGAAGACACTGGGGCTCAGCAGTACCCGCTCGCGCCGACATTTCTCGACGGCATCGGAATGGAACTCGCGAACCCGGGAGGGTCGGCGCCCGGCTCCAACGACTGGTCGTGTGAGCCCTCCGACGAGCACCCCGACCCGGTGATCCTCGTACACGGAACAGCCGCTAATCGACAGGACAACTGGGCCTACCTGTCACCACTGCTTGCAAACGAGGGCTACTGCGTCTTCGCGCTCACATACGGCAACTATCCCGACCTGCCGTGGCCGCTGAACGCATTCGGCGGCCTGAAACCCATGGAACAGAGCGCCGCCGAGTTGTCGGTGTTCGTCGACGAGGTGCTGGAGGCGACCGGGGCCGAGAAAGTCGCCCTCGTCGGCCATTCGCAAGGCACCCTCATGCCCACGTACTACCTCAACCGTCTCGGCGGCAACACCAAGGTCCGGGACCACATCTCCCTCGCGCCGCTGTGGGACGGCAGCCACGCGTTCCTGCTCGAAGCCACCTTCTCGTTGTTCGGCCAGGCCGGTCTGCGTGACGAACTCGAACAACTCGTCGCGACCGTGGGCTGCGGGGCATGCCCGCAGGTGCTCGCCGGCTCCCAGTGGTTCCGGGATCTGCACGCCGACGGCGTCTACGCGCCCGAGGTCCGGTACACCAACATCATCACGCGATACGACGAACTGGTGCTTCCGCACACCAGCGGCTACCGGGAAGCCGGCAACGCCACGAACTTCGTGCTGCAGGACCACTGCGAGGCGGACTGGGCCGAACACGTCGCCATCGTCAACGACCCCGTGGCGGCAGCGGTCGTCCTCAACGCCCTCGACCCGGACAACCCGCGCCCGGTGCCGTGCGTATCGGTGCCGCCGTTCACGGGATGGTCACCCACCGCACCCTCGCCGTAGAAACGAGGGGGGGGGCCGGGGGGGGGGGGGGGGGGGGGGGGGGGCGGGGCGTTGCGGGGCCGCGGTGCCGGGGAGGGTCCCCCCCCGCCCCCGCGCGGTACAACCGCCCGCGACCGCCGTGGTAGCGGCGGTCGCGGTGTCGAAGCCGGGTGACGCTACGCGCGGCGCTGCCGGGCGATGTCGGCGAGCACGACGCCCGCAGCCACCGACGCGTTGAGCGATTCCACATCGCCTGCCATCGGGATCGACAACACGGCGTCACAGGTTTCGCGGACCAGACGCGACAAGCCCTTACCCTCGGAGCCGACCACCACGACCACCGGATCGGTGCCGTCGAACTCGTCGAGCGTGGTGTCTCCGCCGGCGTCGAGACCGACGACACGCACACCCTGCGCCTGCCAGTCCTTGAGCGTGCGGGTCAGGTTGGTGGCGCGCGCGACGGGCAGTCGTGCTGCCGCGCCCGCACTGGTCCGCCATGCCACGGCGGTCACCGACGCCGAACGCCGCTGCGGGATGACCACGCCGTGTCCGCCGAACGCCGCGACCGAGCGGATGACGGCACCGAGGTTGCGCGGATCCGAGATGTTGTCGAGCGCGACCAGCAGCGGCCGCTCATGGAGTTCTTTCGCGCGGGTGATCAGGTCGTCGGGATGCACGTACCGATACGGCGGCACCTGGAGACCCACGCCCTGGTGCATTCCGTTGGTGGACAGCCGGTCGAGTTCCGCGCGCGACACCTCGAGGATCGAGATGCCCATGTCGGCGGCCCGCTGCACGGCTTCCTTGAGTCGCTCGTCCGCTTCGGCTCCGACCGCGACGTACAGAGCGGTCGCGGGAACCTCGGCACGCAGGCATTCGACGACGGGGTTGCGGCCCAGCACCATCTCCGGCCCGTCCTCGGGCTTGCGGCCCGCCGGACGCCGACCGCCACCACGGGAGGTATCGGTCGCCTTCGCGGCAGCACGGGATCGCCGTGCGGCGGCGTGGTACGGACGATCCTCGGCCTTGGGTGTCGCACCGCGCGGTTCCAGACCACGACGGCGCTGACCGCCGGAGCCGACGACCTGCCCCTTCTTGGTTCCGCCCTTACGAATTGCGCCGCGGCGCTGGGAATTGCCTGCCATCACTGTCCTGCTTTCAGAGACCACTCGGGTCCGTTCGGCGTATCGGTCACTTCGATACCTGCCGCTGTCAACCGGTCGCGCACCTCGTCGGCGATCGCCCAGTTCTTGTCTGCTCGCGCATTCTGCCTGCGGACGAGATCCGCGGAGACGAGCACGTCGAGCGCTTCCAGAGCCGCCGATCGGTCGGCGGTGGAGTCACTCCAGTGTGCATCGAGTGGGTCCACTCCGAGAATTCCGAGCATCGCGCGCACCTGCGACGCGATCCGGACGGCCTCATCGAGATCACCGTTGTCGAGTGCCTTGTTGCCCTCGCTGCGCCGGCCGTGGATCTCGGCGAGCGCCTTGGGCACACCGAGATCGTCGTCGAGTGCCTGCGCGAATTCGTCCGTCCACGTACCGACCGGAACCTCGCCCGCACGATCGCGGGTCTTGAGCACGAACGATTCGAGACCCCGGTAGGCGGCGGCCGCTTCCTGGAGCGCTGCCTCGGAGTACTCGAGCATCGAACGGTAGTGCGCACTGCCGAGGTAGTACCGCAATTCCTGGGGCCGGACCTTGGTGAGCACGTTCGGGACCGAGAGCACGTTGCCGAGCGACTTGGACATCTTCTCGCCGCCCATGGTCACCCAGCCGTTGTGCAGCCAGTACCGGGCGAAGCCGTCGCCTGCCGCCCGAGCCTGAGCGATTTCGTTCTCGTGGTGGGGAAAGACAAGATCCATTCCGCCGCAATGAATGTCGAAGGTGCCACCGAGATAGAACGTAGCCATCGCAGAGCATTCGAGGTGCCATCCGGGACGGCCGCGCCCCCACGGAGTGGGCCACGAGGGCTCACCCGGCTTCGCCGCCTTCCACAGAGTGAAGTCGCGAGGGTCGCGCTTGCCGAGCCCGGCGCTCTCACCCTGGTGCACGTCGTCGAGCTTGTGCCCGGACAGCGACCCGTACTCGGGATAGCTCTTCACGTCGAAGTAGACGTTGCCGTCGGAGGGGTACGCATGGCCCGCCGCGATGAGTCGTTCCATGAGGTCGACCATCTGCGTGACGTGCCCGGTGGCGCGTGGCTCGATAGACGGCGGAAGGACACCGAGCGCGTCGTAGGCCCGGTTGAACGCGCGCTCGAAGGTCGCCGCCCATTCCCACCACGGACGGCCGGCTTCCGCGGCCTTGCGGAGGATCTTGTCCTCGATGTCTGTGACGTTTCTCACAAACGCGACGTCGAGGCCCTGGGCTGTCAGCCACCTGCGGAGAACATCGAAGGCGACACCACTGCGCACATGGCCGATGTGGGGTTCGCCTTGAACGGTGGCACCACACAGGTACACCGAGGCATGGCCGGGGACGAGCGGCACGAATTCCCGCACATCCCGCGTTTCGGTGTCGTAAAGGCGCAAGGTCACGACCGTCGATCCTACCGGTCGTCGCTCTGCTGCAGGACGAGCGCGGTGGCGATCGCCGCCACACCCTCGCCTCGTCCGGTCAATCCCAGACCGTCCGTGGTCGTCGCAGACACCGACACGGGAGCGCCCAGGACGTCGGACAGCACGCGCTGCGCCTCGTCGCGTCGCGGCCCGATCTTCGGACGGTTACCCACCACCTGGACCGCCGCGTTGCCGATCGTCCATCCCGCCTCCGTCAGGAGCCTGCGCACCTCGGCGAGCATGGCCGCGCCCGATGCGCCCGCCATCTCCGGACGGTCGGTACCGAAGACTGTTCCCAGGTCGCCGAGACCGGCCGCGGACAGCAGCGCGTCGCACAGGGCGTGCGCGGCGACGTCACCGTCCGAGTGGCCCGAGCATCCGTCGGCGTCCTCGAACAGCAGTCCGGCCATCCAGCACGGCCGACCCGCCTCGACGGGATGCACGTCCGTTCCGATTCCGACACGCACGACGGTTCAGCGCTCCTCTGCGGTTCGAACCCCGGCCGTGAGCAGTGCTCGCGCAAGGACCAGGTCCAAGGGGGTAGTGATCTTGAAGGCGAGTGGATCGCCCGCGACGGTGTCGACTCGTTCCCCGAGCCGCTCGACGAGTCCGGCGTCGTCGGTGGCATCACCGACGTCGGTGTTCGCGCGGGCAAGGAGTGCGACGTCGAAACCCTGCGGTGTCTGTACCGCGCGCTGGGTCGGGCGGTCGGGTGTTCCGGTGACAGCGCCTTCGGCATCGACGCTCTTGATGGTGTCCGTAACGGGGAGCACCGGTATCACCGCGTCGCTTCCGCGTCGCAGTTCCGCCACCACCCGCGTGAACATCTCGGGCGGGGTGAGTACCCGGGCCGCATCGTGCACGAGCACGAACCGCGCGTCGCCCGCGCAGGCGAGTCCGGCACGCACCGAATCGGCGCGTTCGGCGCCTCCGGCGACGACGAGCACCCGTTCCGAAAACGGGGGCCGTACCAGTTCGGCCGGCGGGGTCGCGGCAAGTTCCGGCGGCACGACGACAACCACGCGGTCGACCTCGCCGGAGTCGAGCATCGCTTCGACCGCTCGATCGAGCATGGTCCGGCCATCCAGTTCGACGAACGCCTTGGGCAGTTCTTCGCCCAGACGAACGCCGCGGCCGGCCGCCGGAATGATTCCGACGACCGGCCCGTTGCGATCGTTCACTTGCTGTGTTCGGGGTTCTTCACGCGGCTCGCCACTCAGGACGCGGCTGCGAGAACCTCGTCGAGCATGCTCGCGGCGCGGACGTCGTCCGTGCCCTCCGCGAGAGCGAGCTCGCCCACCAGGATCTGACGAGCCTTGGCAAGCATTCGCTTCTCACCTGCGGAAAGGCCGCGGTCCTGCTCCCGGCGCCACAGGTCGCGGACAACTTCCGCGACCTTGTTGACGTCGCCGGAGGCCAACTTCTCGAGGTTGGCCTTGTACCGCCGCGACCAGTTGGTCGGCTCTTCGGTGTGCGGCGCGCGCAACACCTGAAAAACCTTGTCGAGGCCCTCTTGTCCAACAACGTCGCGCACTCCGACGTACTCTGCGTTATCTGCAGGAACTCGCACTGTGAGGTCGCCCTGCGCGACTTTCAGAACCAGATATTCCTTCTGCTCACCCTTGATGGTGCGCGTTTCGATAGCTTCGATCAGCGCCGCACCGTGGTGGGGGTATACGACGGTGTCTCCGACCTTGAAAATCATGTGTCCCGTGCCCCTTTCGATTCACCGAGTTTAACACGTGACTACCCCGTCCTCCCATCAACGGTGCAGGTCAGGGGCATCGATAGGTGAGCGCAGGGGTTGACAGGCAGTCGGTTCCGTGCTTTATGTGACGTGTGTCACCCTTAGGGAGTGGGCATGTCCGGGCTTTCGGGGGCGACACCAAAAGTTACGAGTTCCGGCCCCGCCGTACACAGGTCGCTCGCTGACTACTACTCTGCCTAGTGGATTGCGAGCCTTACTCGATGGAGGAACCCGTGACTGCTCTCAAAGCGCCGACTCGGCGAGTCGTGACCGCCCTCGCCCTGGCGGCCGGAGCGACGCTCACGCTGTCGGCATGCGGTGCCGGCCAGATCAGCCAGACCGCCATTCAGGTCGCGGCGATCAACGGCAACAACGCCGAGGTCGGATCTATCGCGCTGCGCAATGTGCACGTGATCTACCCGAACTCCGAGGAGTACAGCATCGAACCGGGTGGCACCGCACTGCTCGGTTTCACGGTGGTGAACCTCGATACCTACACCCCGGACGTCCTCACCGACATCTCCACCGAGTTCGCGTCGTCCGTGAATGCGGAAGAGATCGAGATCGCGCCCCAGTCGTCGGTGATCGCCGGTGAGTCCACCGAGACCGCCCGCCTCGACGAGTCGCCGCAGCCGGCGCAGACGCAGGAGACCCCGCCCGACGCGCCGAGCATCGCGACCGTCGAACTGGTCGGCCTGAACGAACTCGTCCGTCCGGGACTGACGGTTCCGGTGACCTTCTCCTTCGCCGAGGCCGGTGACATCACCGTCTCCGTGCCGATCGACGCGGGACCGATCACCCCGCGCGACGAGTCCGACATGTCGCCGATTGTCGGCGAGGCACACTAGCCGCACCCAGACTCCGAAAGACCCCGGTCGAGCACGGCCGCCCCGGGTCTTTTCTGTCGGGGCGGGCCACTATCCTCCGGCAGTGGTCAAAACCAAGTCGCTCTACCGCTGTTCCGACTGCGCGCACACCGTCGGGAAATGGGTCGGCCGATGCCCGGAATGCGGAACATGGGGGTCGATGGACGAGGCCCTTCCGCAACCCACGGCCGTCGCTGCGCGTGCCGGGACCACCCTCGCCCGCGCCGGCGCTGCCGCGGTGCTGCCGTCCACCCCGGCCACCCCGCTGTCCCGGATCGACGGAAAAGCCACCTACGCGAAGTCCACGGGTGTCGACGAACTCGACCGCGTCCTCGGCGGCGGAATAGTTCCCGGTTCGGTCGTGCTGCTCGCGGGAGAACCCGGCGTCGGCAAGTCGACGCTGCTCCTGGAAGTGGTCCATCGGTGGGCCCAGCGCGGCAGCGACGAGCGCGCGCTCTACGTCACCGGCGAGGAATCGGCGGGGCAGGTACGGCTGCGCGCCGACCGGACCGGGGCGGTGCACGACCGCGTGTACCTCGCGGCCGAGTCCGACCTCGCCACGATCTTCGGGCACGTCGAGCAGGTACGCCCCACGCTGCTGGTCGTCGACTCGGTACAGACGATGCTCGCCGCCGACGTCGACGGCGTCACCGGCGGCGTCACGCAGGTGCGCGCGGTGACGAGTGCCCTCACCACACTCGCCAAGTCCAGCGGTGTGCCCGTGCTCCTGATCGGCCACGTCACGAAGGACGGCGCCGTCGCCGGTCCCAGGTCCCTCGAGCACCTCGTCGACGTGGTGCTGCACTTCGAAGGCGACAAGCACTCGACGCTCCGAATGGTGCGCGGAGTGAAGAACCGATTCGGCGCCGCCGACGAAGTGGGCTGTTTCGAACTCACCGAGAGCGGCATCGTCGGCGTCAGCGATCCGTCCGGCCTGTTCCTCCAGCACCGCGACGAAGCGGTACCGGGCACGGCGGTCACCGTCACCATGGACGGGAAGCGGCCGCTGCTCGGCGAGGTGCAGGCGCTCGTGGTGCCCACCCACAACCCGTCGCCACGCCGCGCCGTGAGCGGACTCGACTCGGCCCGGGTGGCGATGGTGCTTGCCGTGCTGGAGCGTCGCTGCGGGCTGGGCAAGCTCGGCAACTGCGACGTCTATGCCTCGACGGTGGGCGGCATGCGGATCACCGATCCGTCCGCCGACCTCGCGCTGGCTCTCGCGGTCGCGTCGGCCGTCCGGGATCAACCGGTGCCCGCCGGCACCGTGCTGCTCGGAGAAGTCGGCCTGGCAGGTGAAGTGCGCCGCGTCGCCGGCGCGGGTCGCCGGCTCGCCGAGGCGAACCGGCTGGGATTCACCCGCGGAGTGGTCCCGCGCGGCGTCGAAGGTGTCCCGAAGGGGATGAAAGCCACCGAGGTGACGAACGTGGGACAGGCATTGTCGACGCTGTCGCGCTGAGAACGGCGATCCTGTCGGGCGTCCGTGCGAACATATGTTCGTGTCCGGTGAAGCCACGATCCTCCATGCCGATCTCGACGCGTTCTACGCGTCGGTCGAGCAGCGCGACGATCCGTGGCTGAGGGGGAAACCGATCGTCGTCGGTGGCGGCGTGGTGCTGGCCGCCAGTTACGAGGCGAAGGCCTACGGCATCAAGACCGCGATGTCGGGGCGCGCCGCGCGAGCGCTGTGTCCCGGGATGATCTCCGTTCCGCCCCGCATGGAGGCGTACGCCCGGGCGTCGCGCGATGTGTTCGCGGTGTTCGACGACACGACCCCGATCGTCGAGGGCATCTCGATCGACGAGGCGTTCCTCGACGTGTCGGGAGTACGCCGCATCTCGGGTGAGCCCCTCGAGATCGCGGCGCGGTTGCGGCGCAGAGTGGCCGACGAGGTGGGGCTGCCCATCACCGTGGGCATCGCTCGGACGAAGTTTCTCGCCAAGGTTGCCAGCGGAGTCGCGAAACCCGACGGGCTGTTGCGTGTCCCGCCGGAGGCCGAACTCGATTTCCTCCACCCGCTGCCGGTCGAACGACTCTGGGGCGTCGGGAAGGTCACCGCCGCGAAACTGCACGCCCACGGGCTGCGCAAGGTCGGCGACATCGCGCAGCACTCCGAATCCGACCTGGTGGCGCTCCTCGGCGCCGCAGCCGGGCGCCATCTGCACGCACTCGCCGTCGGTCACGATCCACGCCCTGTCCGGCATCGCGGACGCAGTTCGATGGGCGCGCAGCATGCCCTGGGCCGCGGGCCGCACAGCGACGAGTCCGTGGAGGCGACGCTGCAACTACTCGTCGACCGGGTGTGCCGCCGTATGAGGCGGGCACACCGTCTCGGCCGCACCGTGGTGTTGCGACTGCGGTTCGCCGACTACGCGCGGGCCACACGGTCGTACACGCTCGGCAGCCCGACCGCCCGCACGGACCTGATCGGCGACACCGCCCGTGCATTGCTCTCGGCGGCCCGCCCGCTGATCGCCGAGCGAGGAGTAACCCTGGTGGGCATCGCGGTCACCAACCTCGACGGGGAAGGCACCGAGCAGCTCGAGTTGCCGTTCGATCAGGACGTACCGGCCGGCCCCCGACGCGAATGCCCGGTCTCCGGAGAGGAGCCGGGCCGCGTCACGCACTCGCCGATCGACCGGCACGCGCTCGACTCGGTGCTCGACGACCTTCACGGAAGATTCGGCGCGGGTTCGGTCACGTCGGCGACACTGCTCGGCCGCGACCATCGCCCGGGCGTGCCGCTGCTACCCGATACGCAGTGACCGAGCACCGCGCCCGGCACGCATCAGACCGCGGAGATGTCCTGGTCGCTGCCGGGCAGTCCGTCGGCGAAATTCTTCCCCTTGGCGAAATGCTCGTGGCCCACGACGATGAACAACCCGTAGGACGACCCCACGATCACGTCGGGATCTGCCAGCGGCCCCTCGACGATCCGGGCCTCCGAGCGCGTGTAGACCTTGCGGCGGACCGTGCCCTCCACCCGGGCCCGCAACTCGAGTACCGCACCGAGCGGGATGGGACGCGCGAAGTCGATGCCCAGATGGGCTGTGACCACAGCCGAGCGCAGTGCGGCGTTGCAGGCCATGCCCTGCGCCTCGTCGAACGCGGTCATCAGGATGCCGCCGTGGATGAAGCCCGGACCGCCCTGGTAGCGCTTGGCGACCTCGAACCGTCCGATCACCTCGAGTCCCTCCCCGGTGGTGAACTCCATTCCGAGGCCGGTGGGCTGATCGTCTCCGCATCCGAAGCACTTGGACCAGTGCTGGGGCACAGGAGCCCCCGGGCCGGGGTGGTCGGCCGGAGGCTCGGGAAGAACGACGTCGTCGGGCAAGGTCCAGGTACTGCTCATGAACAAGTAATGTAGTTGCGCGGTCACGGGAGCCTTTTTCTTCCCTCCCTGGAATGTGACCACGACCGCAGGATCCGGACACGGAAGGAATCTGCCACATGACCGAGTCGGCGCGGTCCGCGACGCTCAGCGACACCATCGCCCGACTCGCCCCCGGCACCGCCCTGCGCGACGGGCTCGAACGCATTCTGCGCGGCCGCACGGGCGGACTGATCGTTCTCGGTTTCGACGAGAAGGTCGCGGCGCTGTGCGACGGCGGCTTCGAACTGGACGTGGAATTCGCACCGACCCGGATGCGCGAGCTGTCGAAGATGGACGGCGCCGTCGTGGTCTCGACCGACGGCAGCCGCATCGTCCGCGCCAACGTCCAGCTCGTTCCCGATCCGAGCATCCCCACCGTGGAGTCCGGTACCCGCCACCGGGCCGCGGAGCGCACAGCCATCGAAACCGGTTATCCCGTCGTGTCGGTGAGCCAGTCGATGAGCATCGTGAGTGTGTACGTCGCGGGACGCCGGCACGTGATCAACGACTCGGCGACGATACTTTCGCGCGCCAACCAGGCCGTCTCCACGCTCGAACGCTACAAGGCCCGGCTCGACGACGTCACCCGGCAGCTGTCGGTGGTGGAGATCGAGGACATCGTCACGCTGCGCGACGCGCTCACGGTGGCGCAGCGGCTCGAGATGATGCATCGCCTGTCGGTGGAGATCGAACAGGACGTGCTCGAACTCGGTACCGACGGCCGCCAATTGGCACTCCAGCTCGAAGAACTGGTCGGCGACAATCAATTGGCCCGGCAGCTCATCGTCCGCGACTATCTGTCGGGTGACGAGCCACCGTCGACGCGGGGTGTGGAGCAGGCACTCGATCGCCTCGCCGGCCTCAGCGACACGGACCTGCTGGACCTGACCACGCTCTCGAGAGCGTTCGGCTATCCCGACACCATCGAAGCGCTCGATGCGCCGATGAGTCCCCGCGGATACCGGGTGCTGCACCGCGTGCCGCGCCTGCAATCCCAGCAGATTCATCGGCTTGTCGCCGCATTCGGCACGTTGCAGGGTCTGCTCGCGGCCACCGCGGCGGATCTGCAGGCCGTCGACGGCATCGGCGCGCTCTGGGCGCGCTACATCCGGGAGGGACTGTCACGGCTGGCCGAATCGGCCATCAACCATTACGACTGACGCTGCGATTCAGGGCGTGATGTTGAACGGCTCCGGCGTACTGCGGAGCCCGCCGAGTTGACCGACCACCGTATACGCACCCGGACCGACGGGCTCGCGGGGCGACGCGCACCCCGGCTCGGACGTCGACGCGGACCACTTGACGGAGTAGGCCGCCTGATCTCCCGGTTGCAGAGTCCGCATGTCGGATGTGGGCTCGGGGAAGCAGTCGGTGTTGGACCACAGTCGCTCGTTGCCGTCGAGCGTGTACACGAGAACCTGCTGCAGTCCGGCCCCGAGGTCACGGTCGCATTGTGCGGTGCCGATGTTGGTGATGACGATCGTGAAACCGGGCTCGGTACCCGTCTGGTAGTTGGGCTCGTCGGCGGTGACACGCACCGCGAGCGACTGGTCGGGGCACTGGCCCGGCGGGACCGCCGCGGCGGTCGTCTCGGCTCCTGACTCCTCCGGCGAATCCGCCGTCGTCGTGCCGGACGTCGATCCGCCCGAGCCCGACGAGGTATCTCCTTCGCCGTCGGAACCGTCGCTCTGCGTGCTCGTCGTCTCTGCGGCACTCGACGAAGGCTCGGTGCTGGAGGTCAATGTGGACTGAGCTGCCGCGGGTTCCG
The DNA here is from genome assembly GCF_049311045.1 of Rhodococcus sp. 7Tela_A2. NCBI lineage: Bacteria > Bacillati > Actinomycetota > Actinomycetes > Mycobacteriales > Nocardiaceae > Rhodococcus > Rhodococcus sp. 7Tela_A2. Next base: position 24,600 of record NZ_JAXION010000050.1, read on the forward strand.
GTTCGGTGTCGCCGCCGCCGGTCAGGGCGACGACGAGCCACACGACCAACGCCAGCACGACCACAGCGACGACGATCGCGAGCATGCGTCGTCGCCGATAGATCTCGGGGGGCAATGGGCCGGTGGGTTCAAGCACGCCTCACACGGTAAGTGCCAGCCCGGATGCGCTGCGGCATAGCGCTCGGCGTGTCGCTCAGTCGGCGGTCACACCGATGTCGCCGATGTGCCCCTGCAACTGGACGTGACCGTCGTCGAGCCGGTAGGTGACGCCGGCGATCGCGCATCGTCCGTCGGCAACCCGCTCGGCGATGATCCGCGACCGGTCGGTGAGAAGACGCCCGGTTTCGACGACGTGCCGCACCTCGAGTTCGTCGACGGTGGACAATCCGTCCGCCCGGCCCATCAGGATCGACGGCGCGACCCGCTCGATGATGCTCCGAATGTGACCGCGGGGAACCTCACCCGTGTCGAGTGCTGTCAGCGTCGCGCCGACGGCACCGCAGCTGTCGTGCCCGAGCACGACGATGAGCGGCACCCCCAGGACCTCGACCGCGTACTCGATCGAGCCCAGCACGGAGCTGTCGATGACATGTCCGGCCGTCCGGACCACGAACATATCGCCGAGACCCTGGTCGAAGATGATCTCTGCGGCGACTCGGGAGTCGCCGCAACCGAACAACACCGCGGTGGGATGCTGACCGTTGACCAGTTCGGCCCGGCGATCGATCCCCTGGCTCGGATGCTGCGGAGTACCGGCGACGAATCGCTGATTACCCTCGGTCAGAGCTTTCCAGGCGGAGATCGGGTTTGAATTGGGCATAAGGGCATTATTCACCCGGGACCTTCGCGACCCTCACGCAGTGGTCCCACTGCGGTGCACAACGGTCCCGCATCCGGGACAGGAGGAGAAGAAATGCCTGTTGACGCCACTTCGCTGGCGCGTTGGTACGCCGCGGAAGCACGCGACCTGCCGTGGCGCCGCGACGGTGTGACGGGCTGGCCGATCCTCATGTCCGAGGTGATGCTGCAGCAGACCCCGGTCGTGCGCGTCGCGCCGATCTGGGAGGAGTGGGTACGGCGCTGGCCAGTGCCGTCGGCGATGGCCGCGTCGAGTCAGGCCGACGTACTGCGTGCCTGGGGGAAACTCGGCTACCCCCGGCGCGCGTTGCGCCTGCACGAATGCGCGGGGGTGCTCGCCGCGCAGCACGGCGACCGCGTCCCCGAGGACGTCGACGTGCTCCTGACACTGCCCGGCGTCGGTGCCTACACGGCGCGTGCGGTCGCCTGCTTCGCCTACGGGCGGCGGGTGCCGGTGGTGGACACGAATGTTCGCCGCGTCGTCGCTCGCGCCGTGCACGGTCGCGCAGAGCCGGGAAACCCTTCCACCACGAGAGATCTCGCAGACGTCGAGGCTATGCTTCCGCGCACCCGCGCGAGGGCGGCGACGTTCTCCGCCGCCCTGATGGAACTCGGCGCGACAATCTGCACCGCCCGGACACCGGACTGCGGACGGTGCCCCTTACCGGAATGCGCATGGGTGCAGGCCGGTCGGCCGGCCCACGACGGTCCCGCGAAACGCGTGCAGAAGTTCGCCGGGACCGACCGTCAGGTCCGGGGGCGTCTGATGGCCGTCCTCCGGGAGAGCACGGGACCTGTGGAACGGCCCGCGCTCGACAGTGTGTGGCTCGACGATCCCGGGCAGCGCGACCGGGCGCTGCACTCGCTCCTCGTCGACGGACTGGTCGAGCAGACCGACGACGGCCTGTTCGCCCTTGCCGGCGAAGCGGGTCGCTGATCTCGTCCTGCTGTAGTCCGGTCCGCGGCTTTCAGGGCAGGCCGGTCAGGAATTCTTCGACGGCCGCGCGATACTCGCCCGGCCGATCGTCGTGCACGAGATGCCCGGCACCCTCGATGCGGACGTAGCCGGTCCCCGGGCGGCGCTTCGCCATTTCCCGCATCTGCCCCGGCGGAGTGATCGTGAACTCGCCCTCGATCAGCAGAGCGGGGACGGTCGAGGCCGTCCACTCGTCCCAGAAGTGCCTCCGGCCCCACTCTTCGGAGATGTCACGGAATGTCGAGACGTCGCCGTGCAGGTACCAGCCGTCCGCGCGACGGCTGAACGAGTCGAGGAAATAGCGTCCGGCGACCGGACCGAAGAAGTCGAGCACCGCGTCGTCGGTGGGGAAAGGCTGTGGCCACTGCCCCACCATCGCCGCCCAGTTCTCGGCGGTCCGGCCACGGAAATCGGGTGCCATGTCTTCGAGGACGAGCGCGGCGACCAGGCCCGGGTGCGCCGCTGCGAGGCACCACGCGTGCAGCGCACCCATCGAATGCCCGATCACGACGAACGGTTCGGTGTTCTCGTCGAAGTGGGCAGCCAGGTCGGCAACGAACGCGTCGGTGCCGAGGTTCGCGGGCGCCGCGCGGCCGTGACCCGCCGCGTCGAACGAATACACGTGGCCGTGCTCCCGGAGCCACGGCACCTGGCGACGCCACGTACGCGCGCTTCCCATGAGACCGTGCAACAACAGGATCGGCCGTCCGCTACCACCTTCGTCATGCAACACAGTGGCCCAAGGTAGCGGAGTAATGTCGCGACCATGGCAGTCGTGAAGATCAACGCAATCGAAATCCCCGAAGGTGCCGGATCCGAACTGGAGAAGCGGTTCGCCAATCGCGCGCACACCGTCGAGAATTCGCCCGGGTTCCTGGGCTTCCAGTTGCTGCGCCCCACCGCGGGTGAAAACAGGTACTTCGTGGTCACCCAATGGGAAACCGAAGAGGACTTCGCCGCATGGCGGGACGGCGGCGCGCGGGCCGCTCACGCCGGTGAGGCGAAGAACCCGGTCGCGTCCGGCGCGTCGCTCCTGGAATTCGAAGTCGTCCTCGACGTCAAGAAGTCCTGATGACCGCGCCCGGGAATTCCGGGCGCGAGTTGACGTATCGGGAGGTGGGCGCGTCGCACGGCGCGCTCCCCGCCGGATACCGCCACGCGGCCGTGGAGCGTGAACTGGGCAACGGCGCCGCCACATTCGACGTCGCCGTTGCCCGTCTGTTCGCGTGGGACATGCACCGCGCCGCCGGAATCCGTGTCGCCCCCAGCACCCCTGCGCCGGCGGTCGGCGTCGACGTGCAACTGCTGTTCGGCATCGGGCCGGTGCGGTTTCCCGCGTGGTGCCGCGTGATCGACGTCGTCGATACGCCGCGGCGACGGGGATTCACCTACGGCACTCTGACCGGTCACCCCGTGAGCGGGGAAGAGAGCTTCCTCGTCGAACACACCACCGACGGCCGGGTCGTGGGCGGGGTGGTGGCATTCTCACGCCCCGGGCGCTGGTACACGCGGCTCGCCGGTCCGGCAGTCCCGCTTCTGCAGACGCTGGGTGTTCGCCGCTACCTGGCGTCCCTCACAGACTGATCTTCCTCGCTGTCGACGTCCTCGATCGCACGCTGCAGCAAGGCGAGAAACACGTCCTCGGGCTGCGCACCCGAGACCGCGACAGCGCGGTTGGCGACGAAGAACGGAACACCTGTGACGCCGAGCTGACGCGCCGCGAGCAGATCCGCACGTACCGCGTCCGCTGCGGCGTCGGATTCGAGTGCGGCGCGAACGAGATCCGCGTCCAGTCCGGCCGACGCGGCGATGCGCACCAATGTCTCGCGATCGTCCACGACGTCGCCCTCGACGAAATGCGCGTGGAACAACGCCTCGACAAGGTCTTCACCGCGTGCGCCGGCGAGGTGCACGAGACGGTGCGCGTCGAACGTATTGGCCGCGATCACCGTGTCGAAGTCGATCTCGACACCGACTTCGGCTGCGGCGCCCGAGACTTGCGAGAACATCTGCCGAACCTGCTCGAGCGGCATGCCCTTCATCTCCGCGAGGGCATCGGCTTCGGGCTTGCGCCTCCCCACCGGAGTCTCCGGTGCGAGCTGGTAGGAACGCCACGTGACCTCGACACGGTCGCGGTGCTCGAATTCGTCGAGTGCCGCGGTGAACCGGCGTTTGCCGATGTAGCACCAGGGACACGCAATATCCGACCAGACTTCGATATGGGCGGTAGGGAGGGCAATCCGGGGAGTCGTCACGACTCGTCCAACACGCGCGCCCGGAGCGCTGTTCCCTCAGGACTCGAGGGCAGCGTCCAGGGAGATTTCCACGCCCGTCAGCGCCTTGCTCACCGGGCAACTCGCCTTGGCGTCCTGCGCTGCCTTCATGAAGCCGTCGGCGTCCAGTCCGTCGACTTCACCGCGCACCTTCAGCGTGATGCCCGTGAGCCGGAACCCACCGGCCGGATCCGGCCCGAGCGATACGTCGGCGCCGACGTCGAGACTTTGCGGGGTTCCTCCCGCTTCCGCGATCAACGCGGAGAGTTGCATCGCGTAGCAGGCGGAGTGCGCCGCGGCGATCAGTTCCTCGGGGCTGGTGGTGCCGTCGGCGTTCTCCGCCGATCGCTTCGGGAACGAGACATCGAACGTGCCGCGGCCCGAACTCGTGAGTTCGACCTGCCCGGCTCCGTTCTGCAGGTCGCCGTTCCAAGCAGTTCGCGCGGTCCGTGTGGGCATCCTGAATCCTTCCTGTGGTGTACGGGGGTCTCGGGATGCGTACCCGAGCCCGTCCGAAACCACACTCGCAGTCTTTCCCGCGCCCCGGGCGGAACGAGGTCTCGATACCGCATCGCTCGCCCGATTCGGGACCGGGTCCGGCGCCGTGACGACGGATCCTGTCTGCATGACCACTGCCCAGCATGATCCTCGTCCACTGTTTCGCAGCGCTCTGGAGTGGGCGGGTGACTTGTTCGCGGGTGTCCGCCCGGAACAGATGACCGACCCCACGCCCTGCCCCGAATTCGATGTCCGGACACTCCTCGGGCATCTCGCCTCGACTGTCGATCGTGGCCGAGTCATCGGCATGGGTGGCGACGTCCACTCGGTCCCCGAGGTCCTCTCGTCACCAGACGACGCATGGCCCGGCACGCTGGATGCCGTCACCACGCGGTACTGGGAGGTGTGGGACGACGACACCCTCCTCGACAGGCCCGTCACCGCCCCGTGGGGCACCTTTCCCGGGCGGGCCGCCGTGCTGGTCTCCCTCAACGAGGTACTCGTGCACGGCTGGGATCTGGCCGTCTCCACGGGCCAGAATCCGGAGGCGGACCCGGCACTGGCCCGCGCTGCTCACGAGATCATGGAGCGTGCCCTGCCTGCCTCTCCCCGCGGTGGGGAGGTGCCGTTCGGTCCCGTCGTCGACTCGACTCCGGATGCCGGCCCGACCGAGCGACTCGCCAACTGGTGCGGCCGCGTGACCGCCCCGTGGATGCGACCGGGCGACGCCTGACGGCCGCTACCCCGTCGACGCCGAGGGGCGGTACCCGTACGGGTACCGCC
>NZ_JAXION010000051.1:0-29734 GCF_049311045.1 Rhodococcus sp. 7Tela_A2
GACACGGGTGACTGTGGCGCGTGCTCGGTGCTCGTCGACGGTGAGGCGGTGCATTCGTGCGTCTATCCCGCCGTCCGGGCCGAGGGGCGCGGGGGGGCCCCCGGGGGCGGGGGGGGGGCCCCCCCCCCCCCGCGACCTCGACGCTGTCGTGGCATTGTTCGACGCCGCCGCCGACTACGTCGACCGCCTACCCCGCGCGCAGATCGCAGGATTCGTGGATTACCTGACCGAGCAGGAGATTCCCGGCACCGTGCGCACGCGGTTGGTCGCCGAGACCGAAGCGGTGACGGTGGTCAGCGCGCATTCCGCCGCCGGGCGCGAATGGGATGTCGTCGTGGTCGCCGGTGTGCAGGAAGGCTTGTGGCCGAGTCTGCGGGCGCGGGGCACGCTGCTCGGCATCGAATCGCTCATCGATGCGGTGTCGGGTGCCGACGGAGGCGAGCATGCGTCGGTGCGGTTGTCGCGCATGGCACCACTGCTCGCCGACGAGCGCAGGCTGTTCCTCGTCGCCTGCAGCCGAGCCCGCACACACCTGGTGGTCACCGCGGTCGATTCGGTGAGCGGCGATACCGAACTCGTACGTTCGCGGTTCGTCGACGAACTGCTCGGCGGCGACGATTCCGATGCGGTGCCCGACCCCGAGTTGCCCGAAGAGGTGCGCATCCGGGTGCTCGCGTTGCCCGCGCTCGTCGCCGAACTGCGCAGCGTGGTGTGCGATCCGCTGGTTGCCGAACACGAACCGGAGCGGCAGCGCACGGCGGCCGCGCAACTGGCCCGGCTCGCCCGCGCGGGCGTGCGCGGTGCCCACCCCGACGAGTGGTACGGCACTTCCGATCCCAGTACCGCGGCGCCGTTGTGGGATCCCGACGACGACGCGGTGCGGTTGTCGCCGTCCACCGTCGAACAACTCGTCACCTGCCCGCTGCGATGGATGTTCGAGCGGCACGGAGGTGCCGACGGCGAGAACAGTCACGCCGTCACCGGCACGCTCGTCCACACGCTCGTGCAGGCCCTCGCCGGCCGTATCCCGCCCGAGCGCATCGATCAGGCTCTCGAAAAGGCGTGGGATTCAGTCGATTTGGGGTCCGAGTGGTATGCGAAACGTGAACTCGAGCGCACCCGCCGCATGCTCGACACGTTCTCGACCTGGCTGCAGGGCACGCGCAACGACCTCACCGAGATCGGCGTCGAGGTCAGTGTCGACGGAATACTCGAACCCCCCTCCGACGACCTGCCGCGCGTGCGGCTGAAAGGTCGCATCGACCGGCTCGAACGCGACCCCGACGGCCGGCCCGTCGTCGTCGACGTCAAGACCGCGAAGAACCCCGTGTCCAAGGACGCCGCGCGCGACCACGCACAGCTCGCCGCGTACCAGGTGGCGGCTGCTGCCGGAGCGATCGACGGGGAACCGGCGTCGCCGCCCGGCGGTGCCCGGCTGGTGTTCGTGGCCAAACCTCACAACAAGGAAGGCGCGACCCAGCGTTTACAGCCGCCCCTCGACGAGGAGGGCCTCGCCCACTGGCGCGAGGTGATCCACGAGGCGGCCGCGGCGACGCAGGGACCGCAGTTCCTCGCGCAGGTCAACGACGGCTGCCGGCATTGCCCGGTGCTGTCCAGTTGCCCTGCCCACGACGAAGGAAGGCAGGTGACGGACGGATGACCACCCCCGCAGTGAGTGCCGCCCGGCTGGCCGAGGCGCTCGGACAACATCCACCGACCGACGAGCAGGCCGCCGTCATCGAAGCGCCCATGGGGCCCGTGCTCGTCGTGGCGGGTGCCGGAGCAGGCAAGACGGAGACGATGGCCGCACGGGTGGTGTGGCTCGTCGCCAACGGGCTTGTCGAACCGGAACAGGTGCTGGGACTGACCTTCACGCGCAAGGCCGCCCAACAGCTCACCGCCCGCATCCGAACCCGTCTCGCGAAACTCGCAGGCTCGGCCCTGATCCGGGATCTGGACCCGGAGGGAGGCCTGCGCGCCCGCATCCTCGCCGGTGAGCCCGAGGTGGGTACCTACCACGCGTACGCCGGCCGGTTGCTCGGCGAGCACGGCTTGCTGCTGCCGATCGAACCGACGGCAACGCTCCTGTCGGAAACGGAATTGTGGCAGGTCGCCCACCGGGTCGTCAGCGCGTGGGACGGCGAACTCGATACCGACCGCAGCCCGGCGTCGGTGACGGAGGCGGTGCTCGCGCTGTCCGGCCAGCTCGCCGAACATCTCGTCGAGCCGGAAGACCTTCGCGAGGCGCACACCGAACTCGACAAGCTGATCCATACGCTGCCGGCAGGGCCGGGCCAGCGCGGCGGACCGTCGAAAACGCTTCTCGGATACCTGGAGACACAGCACGACCGGTTGCAGTTGCTCCCGCTCGTCCAGCGACTGTCCGACACCCTCCGCAGGGAAGGCGCCCTGGACTTCGGCAGTCAGATGTCGCTCGCCGCGCGGGTCGCCCGCGATCATTACGAAGTGGGCGCCGGGGAACGCGAACGGTTCCGGGCCGTGCTGCTCGACGAATACCAGGACACCGGTCACTCGCAGCGCGTGCTGCTCGGATCGCTGTTCGGAGGTGCTCAGGACCCGAATCTCGCGGTCACCGCCGTGGGCGACCCAATGCAGTCGATCTACGGCTGGCGCGGCGCCTCGGCGGCGAACCTCCCGCGATTCGCCACCGACTTCGCGTTGCCGGGCGGGCGTCCCGCGCCCACCCTCGAACTGCTGACCAGCTGGCGCAATCCTCCCGAAGCCCTGGACCTCGCGAACGTCTCGTCCGAACCCCTGCGCGATCGTGGCGTGGCGGTCAGCCGCCTGCGGCCCCGGCCCGACGCCGTGCCCGGCGACGTGCGGTTGGCGCTGCACACCGACATCGACGCCGAGCGTAACTGGGTCGCCGACCGCATCGCCGCGGAGTACGCAGCCGCGCGCGAGGCCGGAAAACCACCGCCGAGTGCAGCGGTGCTGGTGCGGCGCAACGCCGACGCCGCCCCGATCGCCGAAGCCCTGCGTGCCCGCGACCTGCCGGTGGAGGTCGTCGGCATCGGGGGCTTGTTGCACACGCCCGAGGTCGCCGACCTGCTCGCCATGTTGCGGCTCGCGGCCGACCCGCTGGCCGGCAGTGCGGCCGTGCGTGTGCTGACCGGTGCCCGGTGGCAGATCGGCGCGGCCGATCTGAAGGCACTGTGGCGACGCGCCCAGACACTCGCCATCGCCGGTCGCTACGGAGTGGCCGGTGCCGTCACCGACCCCGATGCGCTCGACGAGGCACTCGATTCCTCGCTGCCCGGCGAATACGCCGACCAGGCGGGCCTGGCGGACGCCATCTCCGATCCGGGTGATCCGGGCCAGTACTCGGAATTCGGGTTCGCGCGCATCACCGCGCTGGCCCGCGAACTCGCCTCGCTGCGTGAGCGTCTCGGCCAGCCGCTCACCGAACTCGTTGCCGAGGTCGAACGGGTCCTCGGAATCGGTATCGAAGCGGAAGCGCGAGTCGGTGGTCGCGGCGGTATCGCCGGCCGTGAGCACCTCGACGCGTTCGCCGATGTGGTGGCGTCGTATGCGGCGCGCACCCACGCGACCCTCGGTGGACTGCTCGGCTACCTCGCGGCCGCGGAGGAGATCGAAAAGGGGCTCGCGCCGGGTGAGGTCGAAGTCGACCCCGAACGGGTGCAGATACTCACCGTCCATTCGGCGAAGGGGCTCGAATGGGAGGTCGTGGCGGTTCCGCACGTCACCGCGGGCGTCTTTCCGTCCTCGTCTGCCGCCGCGACGTGGCTGGGGTCCGTCACCGAATTGCCCCCACAGCTGCGTGGCGACCGCGCGATGCCGGGCGACGATCCGGGGTCGAGCACCGACGGGGTGCCGGTGCTCGAACTCGACGACATCTTCGATCGCAAGATGCTCGAGAACGCCATCGACCGCCACAAGGGTGCCCTCAAGAGTCGCAAGCTCGACGAGGATCGCCGGTTGTTCTATGTCGCGCTCACCCGCACCGAGCGTGCCCTGTTCGTGTCGGGTCACCACTGGGGCGATACGGGGGCCGAACCGAAGGGCCCGTCCGAGTTCCTCGAGGAGATGCACGAATTGGTCTCGGCGCGAAGCGAACTGGGGACGATCGAGGTGTGGGAGCCGGCACCAGAACCCGGTGCTGCCAACCCCATGACGGAGTCACCCCGCAGTGCCACCTGGCCTCGCGACCCGCTCGGTTCGCGTCGTGCCGACGTCCAGCGGGGAGCTGCGCTCGTGCTCTCGGCACTCGACGCCGGCGAACCGAATCCGCCCGGCAGCAGCGAGGACGATCCGGACGACTGGGCAGCCGACGTCGATGCGTTGCTCGCCGAACGGGAACAGCGGTTCGAACGGGCCGCCGAGGTGATGCTCCCGGCCCAGCTGTCGGTCAGCCAACTGGTCGACCTCGCGACCGACCCGGAGGCGCTGGCAGCACGTCTGCGTCGTCCGCTGCCGTTCCGGCCGAACCCGCTGGCGCGCCGGGGTACCGCCTTCCACGCGTGGCTCGAACGCCGTTTCGGCGCAACGCGTCTGCTCGACCTCGACGAACTTCCCGGCGCCGACGACGAAGGCGGCGACGAATCCCACTTCGAGCGGCTGCAAGAGGCGTTCCTGCGGTCGCCGTGGGCTGCCCGCAACCCGGTCGAGGTGGAAGTCCCGTTCGAGACGTCGCTGGGCGGCACCGTCATCCGTGGTCGCATCGATGCGGTGTTCGAGGATCCCGACGGAGGCTGGACGGTCATCGACTGGAAGACCGGTGCCGAGCCCGACGCGGACGCACTGGCGTCGGTCGGTCTGCAGCTGGCCGCATATCGGCTGGCGTGGGCGCAGCTCATGGCGGCCCGCATCACACGCATCACCGGGCGACCGGCCGAGCCTCCATTGAACAAGGTGCGTGCGGCATTCCACTACGTCCGTACGGGCCGCACCGTCGCACCCGGAGATCTCCCCGGCGCGGCCGCGATGGAACAGCTCGTGCGGGGTGCCGGGGACGACCCTGCCGGGGATGCCGGACAGCAGATAACCTCACCGCACAATGAAATCGTGTGACGCGAAGATCATCTAGGGGCACGAATGGGTCAGCACGCAACTGAGCAGGTAATTCCACTACCATGGGCGTCCCGGAGTTCAGCCATGCCCTATCTGCCCGGCGGCAGCGACCGCCAAGTGGAATTACTGGACCACCTTCTAGAGCAAATCGACGCCAATGGGGGATACGCAGCAGCGCTCATCGACCGTGGAGACGGTGTCGAGCGACCGATTCGAGAGGTAGTACGAAACCTGACCGCCTCAGGGCTCCTGACCCGCGCGGACCGGGATCAGTACGCCGTCTCGGAGGAAGCCCGCGCCTGGCGACAAAGCGGAGACCCCGTAGACCTGATCAAGATCTTCCACCGACACATCAGACTGATAGGGGAACTCCTATACGAGCTTTCGGGCGGCCCGAGAACAGTACGTGAGCTGACCGAGGTCGCTGCTGAAAAATACCAGCTGCCTTGGACAACCCTCGACCAGGTCCGGCGCCGTCTGGGCTGGTTCATCTGTGCAGGAATGGTCGAGTACAAGACGAACACACAGGTCCGGCTCACCGACACCGGCCGAGACCGGCTCGATCGATTCGCACTCGGTGGCCCCGAGGCACCCACCGCGACTCAGGCCGTCGAGGTCGACACACCGGCACCGCCTGCGGCCATCGCTGCCATTGTCGACGAGCTCAGTCCCGAGGCGCTCGCCGCTCGACGCGCGGTACTCGGATACGTTCCACGTGGCGCCACCGACACCGACATCGTGCAATCAGTGACATTGTTGGTAAACGCATGCTCGCCAACCATCACGCGACAGGATCTCATGTCGTTTGCCCAGCAGAAGTTCGGAGTGGCAGAAAGCTCCTTCGCCGCAGTGTTGACGACTTTGACCCTGTCCGGGCTCATCGAGCAGACCGGTTTCAACGTCTATTCTCCGACGCCAGAGGGTTCGGCATGGCTCGAGGAGTCGACGGCTCTGAACCTGACCCTGATCTTTCATGCCAGATATCTATTCGTTCTCGAAATTATCCCGCTCCTATCGGAATTCGACAAGGCTCCCGACCTCGCCAGAGCCGCGCATCAGCACTACGGATTTGGCCGTGTCGACGTAGGTGGCATACGAACTCGTCTCCAGATCCTCAAAGCCGCAGGACTGATTTATGAGCGAGCGAACTGGCGCTACCAGGCGACACCCCTTGGTGAACGGATTGTCCACGATGTCGCGCTTCAGGAACCGCACGATGCTGACGTCCCGGTCGCCGTGGTTCGGGACGACTCTCGCGAGTCGACCTCACAGACCGAGATCCTGTGTCAGGAGTTGCAAGCGGCGGCACTTGCAGCCGAGGCCCCGGTTCGACTGGAACGGGCTGTCGCGGATGCCTTCGCAGTCTTGGGGTTTGACACTCGGCATATCGGTGGGGGAGGGAAGACCGACGTCATTGCCACAGTTGACGGACCTTATCTCAAGCCGGTACGTGTCATCATCGATGCCAAGGCTGCGCGGAGCGGAATCGTGAACGAGAACGCGGTGTCCTTCGACACTCTCGCCGAGCACAAGAAGAGCCACGAAGCGAACTTTGTGGCCCTCGTCGGACCAAGTTTCGAGGCCGGCCGAGTCCGCAGCCGTGCAGCATCAGCAGGAGTCGAGCTGATAACCACGGACCAACTCGTCCAGGTCCTTCGCCGCCATGCAAAGACACCGCGATCGGCCAGCACCTACCTCGGCCTGGTCGATCCGAGTCCAACGGCTAAGAAATCCTTGGAGAACGGATGGTCACAGGCCGAACGCCGTATCGAGTTGTTGACTCACGTCGTCGCTGTCCTCGATCAAGAATCACGCCAAGCAGATGAGGTCACCCATGGCGCCCTATCGGCGGACCAGATTTATCTGATCGTCCGAGACGAGATCGACCCTCGGCCGTCACCGAAAGATATTGAGAGTGTTCTGAGTTTGCTCGAACATCCGCTTATCGAATCAGTTCAGCGAATCGCTGTCGGAAACGGGAAAGCGAGCAGCTTCCATCTTGTGGACTCGAAGACCCTAGTTACGGAGAAGATCGCTGCTCTGGCGAGAAACATTGGTCGAGACGAAATGGAGTGAAGCCTCGCCGCGTGCTCCGAGCCTATCTAGATGCACATGAAGCGGACGATGTTCGGGGTGGGGACTCGGTCGATATCGGCACCGGTGCTTGCTTCGAAGTAGTTCTCGCGTATTCGGTGCCAGCCTGGTGTGGCGCCATGGTCGAGGCGTACGCCGATGAGTTCGACTTGCTAGTTCTGGAACGCACGCACTTCGACCGGCGTCGAAGCTCCTGGCCACGGTGAAGTCGTACCGCAGCGCCACCGCGAAGTACAACCGCGCCCCATGCAATTGCAGCTCGAACCTTGAGAAGTGCATCCAACTCGTGGCGTGCTTCGAACGCTGGGACAACCTCGACTCCAATGGAAAGTCCACCCCGCGCCCCAACTGTTCCCTGTGCAGCCGGAGTACGAGTGGATAGACCGCGAGCGCTGCCCATGCTCCCCCGGAGAGAAGAAGCCGCAATCCGACCCCTCGGAATACTCAGCACCTCGGGTGCGACGGTGCGACCCGTACGGACGTAGCGGCCTGGTGACGGCCTCAAGCGAGCGCGCCACGATCCGCACGAGTACAACGATCGCCAAAGCCATCGACCGCGTTGCCGAGGAGGGACAGGTAGGCGTCGAGTGTCCCCGCGCCGGCAAGGAGGTCCCGGCTGCGCACAGCCAGCCGCGCCTGCCAGGAGTCGAGGAACCGGCTCAGTGCGTCCGCACCGCCCGCGTCGCGCAGCGATGCGAGGAACCGGGCGACCTGGCGCAGCGGGTAGCCGCCCCGGCGCAACTGTCGTGCGATCTCGGCGTCGTGCACGGACTCGGCACCGAACATGCGGTAACCGGTCGCGCGATCGCGTTCGGGCCGGAGGATTCCCTGGGACTCCCACGCCCGCAGCGTCGCCGCGTGAACTCCGAGCCTTCGTGCCAGTTCGCCCACCGTGAGGGGCCGGCCCGGGACGGAAGCAGGTGCCGTCGCGGTGAGACCACCGAGAACCGTCGCGACCTCTGTTCGGGTGTCGCGTTCGGCGAGCACCTCGACGTGTGTCGCGTCGATCAGTCGGTAGGCGGACTCGGTGTCGTGCCGATTGACCGCACGCATGATGTCCGTCGCTCGCCGGTGCCCGTGTCCGCGCCGCAACGTGAGGAAGGTCCGCAGAGCCTGCGCGTGAAGAGGGGTGTAATACCGGTAGCCGGCCTCGGTGCGCCCGGTCGGCGGGAAGATGCCCGCATCGTCGTAATTGCGGATCGCCTGTGCGGACAACCCGTGTTCGCGGGCGAGGTCGACGGGCCGCATCGTATTTCCTTTGTTTGAGGCTTGGATCTCCCTGTCGTGGGCCGATAGGAGACAACCTTCACCCGATTCTTCAACGATAGCGTCGAAGGCAGGTTTTCCCGGAAGGAGAATTCATGTCTACGACCACGTCGCCGACCGAGATCTGCCGGCAATTGGACACGCCCGGAGATCTGGGAAGCGCGTTCGACGAGTTGCTTGCCACGCGGCAGGAACCCCCGAGCCTGCTCGCCCACGGCGAGCCGACCCACGGAATCGCTGCATTCCCGTTGCTGCGCAACGAACTTCTCTGTCACCTCGTCGAACGCGGATACCGCTCGATCGTGCTGGAGACCGATGTCCTCGCCGCTTCTGTCGTCGACAACTATGTCGGGGGCGGGGCAACGGAGATCGACGATGTCCTCGAGCGCGGTTTCAGTCATGGTTTCGGCCGCGTCCCCGGCAACCGCGAACTCGTCGAATGGCTCCGCGGTTACAACACCGGTCGTCCCGCGCGGGATCGGGTGCGCTTCTACGGATTCGACGCCCCGGTGGAATTCTCCGGCGCACCCAGCCCACGACACGCACTGTCCGTCGTTCTGGAGTACCTGCCCGCTGCGCTGCATCCGGACTCGGCCGGGGACGTCGACGGACTGCTCGGCGACGACGCGGACTGGACGAACCCGGACGCGATGCGCGACCCGGCTGCGTCCATCGGGGACTCCGAGCGTGCTCGCGCCCTGCGCCTGGTCGCGGACGACCTCGTCAGCGTGCTGCGCCGCGCAGCGCCCGTCCTCGCTCCCACCGATCCGGTGGCGTACGACGATGCCCTCGCGTACGCGCACACCGCGCGGGGTCTGCTTCGCTACCACGCGGCCATGGCCCACACCGCATCGGACCGCATCGCCACCCTGCTCGGCCTGCGCGCCGCCATGATGGCCGAGAACCTTCTCGCGATCGTGTCCAAGGAGAAGGGCCGTGGGCCGAGCCTGGTGTTTGCGCACAACGCCCACCTCCAGCAGATGCAGTCGTCTATGCCGGACGGCGACGAGGGAGCGATATGGCCAAGTGCCGGTGCGCTCGTCGGCTTTGCTCTCGGAGAGCGCTACATGTTCGTTGCCGCGGACGCCGGGCCGCACCCCCGTCCAGGCACCCTTCAGGGCACACTCGCCGAGGCGACCGCACGGCGCGCCCTGTTCCCTGCGAAACCCTTGCACGCTGCCCTTCCGCGCTCGCTCGGCACGGGCGAACCCATTGTCCGAGGACATATTCCGCTGAGTCCGGCCGACGTGGAGCGCGCCGACGCGATCGTCTTCGTTGCCGACACCGACGGGCACCAGCACCAGTACTGGTAACGCGCCACATCGATGACGCGCAGACCAGAGGCACATCCGCGGTCTGCATCAGGTGGACACGAGGCTCAGGCCCGTGAAAACCCGCTGGCCCGTGAAAACCCGCCGGCCTGTGAAACCCGCTGTGCGGGGCCCCCGCGCGCCGTTACGCTCGTAGGCACCGTTCGACGGAAAGGGGCGGCCGTGTCGACCTTTGTGCTGTTGCCGGGAGCAGGGTCGGACTCCTGGTACTGGCACCGGGTGGTGCCGATGCTCGAGGGACGCGGGCACGACGCGCTCGCCGTCGATCTCCCGTACGCCGACGACAACGAGAACCAGGACTCGTACGCAGACCTCGTGGTTGCGGCGCTCCGCGACGCTCGCAGACCCCTCGTGGTGGTGGCCCAATCGATGTCGGCGTTCACCGCCGTTCGCGTCGCAGAGCGGTGTGCTGTGGACGAACTCGTGCTGGTGGCACCGATGATCCCTGCGCCCGGCGAATCACCGGCGCAGTGGTGGGGCGACGTCGGGCACGAGGATGCTCAGCGGAAGCAAGCCGTCGTAGACGGACGGGACCCCGATGCACCACTCGACATACGGGAGTTGTTCTTCCACGACATCCCGGACGCCGTCACCGAGGAAGCGTTCGCCCACGAGGAGACGCGCCTGTCGGACGCGGCGTTCGAACCGTCCTGGGATGCCGAGCGGTGGCCCGATGTTCCGGTGCGGGTTGTCGCAGGCCGACGCGACCGGCTGTTCCCGCTCCCGTTCCTGACAGATCTGTCCCGTGCGCGCGTCGGTGTCGAGCCGGTGGTCGTCGACTCGGGACATCTTGTGGCACTTGCACGCCCGTCCGAACTCGTCGACATCCTCCTCGGCCCGTAGCGCACGGGGTCAGCGGCGGTGAGCCCCCGGGGCGAGGCGACGCACCTCGAGGGCTGCGGTGACGAGAGGGATCTGCAGCGGCAGTCGTGCCACCGCGACGGCCTTTGCCACCGGTGAGATCCGGTCGCTGCGCAGCCACGTGACGGCCATCTGCGCGTTCGCAGGGAACACCGCGAGAAACAGCGCAGCAGCCAGCGCGCCACCCGTCCGGCGGGTACGCGGCACCACGAGCGCGAGCCCGACCCCGAGCTCGGCGACTCCCGAGACGTAGGTGTAGGTGCGGGCGGAACCGGGCAGCGCGCGGGGGACGATGCCGTCGAAGGGTTGCGGTCGGACGAAGTGCATCGTGCCTGCGCCGAGGAGCAATGCGGCGAGCCGCAACGCCGGTCGTCGGGACGGTTGGGTGGACATGGGCGCCACAGTAGCGGGCGGCGCGTAGGCTGCGATCCGGAATCGATGGCCGTCCGGCATCGCTACGGTGTAAGTGAGGTCCCCCCTGGGGACCGAGACGAGGTGGAGTAGGCACGATGCCCGGTAGATTGCGTGCGAGGTTCAGTCGCTCCGATCAGCTCACCGAGCGTCCGGACTTCGCTTTGGTGGGCGTCCTCCGGGTGCCGGAAGAGCAGACGAGTCCCGGAATCGCGATTGCGCGTCGCATCGGTTACGCCTTCGCGGCGCTGCTGTTCGCGGTGGTGGTCGTCTACCTCGACCGCGACGGGTACCGCGACGCCCAAGGCAACGCGTTGTCGTTGCTGGACTGCCTCTATTACGCGACCGTGTCGCTGTCGACCACCGGGTACGGCGACATCACTCCCTTCACACCCGAAGCGCGCCTGATCAACGTTCTCGTGATCACCCCGCTGCGGGTGTTCTTCCTGATCGTGCTGGTCGGAACGACGTTGTCGGCTCTGACCGCGAGTTCACGACAAGCATTCAAGATCCAACGATGGAGGCGCCGCGTGCGTAATCACACCGTCGTCATCGGCTACGGCACCAAGGGCCGTACCGCCGTCGACGCCATGCTGGGCGACGGTGTCGCCCCATCCGACATCGTGGTGGTGGACACCGATCCCGTCGTCCTGGAATCCGCGGCCGGGCAGGGGTTGGTGACGGTCCAGGGTTCGGCGACCAAGTCGGACGTTCTCCGCCTCGCGGGTGTGCAGCACGCCGCCGCTGTCATCGTCGCCGCGAACCGCGACGACACCGCGGTGCTGGTGACTCTGAGTGCCCGCGAGATCGCCCCCAAAGCCAAGATCGTCGCCGCGATCCGCGAGTCCGAGAACACGCACCTGCTACGGCAGTCCGGTGCCGACTCGGTGGTCATCTCCTCCGAGACCGCGGGCCGCCTGCTGGGTATCGCTACGACGACACCCAACGTGGTCGAGATGATCGAGGACCTGCTCACCCCCGAAGCCGGATTCGCCATCGCCGAACGTGACGTGGAACCGTCGGAGATCGGCGGTTCGCCGCGACACCTCAAGGACATCGTCCTTGCCGTGGTGCGCGACGGCCGGATGTGGCGGATCGGCTCGCCCGAGGTGGATGCGGTGGAGGCCGGCGACAAGCTGCTCTACATCCGGCTCGTGGGCACGCAGCCGGGCGCGATGCGCGGCTAGTGTGCTCGAAGTGACCAGTTTCTCTCTGTCCGGTACCCCACTCCTGTCGCGCACCGTCGTCGAGCGCGCCGAAGAGCTTCGCTCCGACGAGGACGCGCTGCGGGCGGGGTGGGCGGACGCGAAACTCCTGAAGGTGGACCGACGGGGACAGGTGCCCGTGGCGGACGGGGCACTGGTGTTCCGTGCCGCCGCGGAACTCGGCCCCGAGCCGGCCCCCGGGGCGGTGTTTCTCGGTGTGCGCGACGAGCGGCACGTGTGGGCCGTCCGCGTACTCGCACAGACGGGAGAGGTTGCGGACCTGCGCAAGGTCGGCGACGCACTCGACGACGCGGACGCGGACCTGATGGTGAGTGCGGTGGCCTTGCTCAACTGGCACGACCGGGCAGGGTTCAGCGCGGTCGACGGTTCCGTCACCGAACCCACCATGTCCGGATGGTCGCGGATCAGTTCCGAGACCGGGCACGAGGAATTCCCGCGCACGGACCCGGCGGTCATCTGCCTGGTGCACGACGGCGGCGACAGGGTGCTGCTCGGGCGTCAACCCGTGTGGCCGGAGCGGCGCTTCTCCGTCCTGGCAGGATTCGTGGAGGCGGGCGAATCGCTGGAATCGTGTGTGGTGCGGGAGATCCGCGAAGAAGTCGGCGTCGACGTGCGTGACATCCGCTACCTCGGAAGCCAGCCGTGGCCGTTTCCGCGGTCGTTGATGCTCGGGTTCGCGGCCGTCGCCGACCCCGCTCAGCCCCTGGAATTCCGGGACGGCGAGATCGGCGAGGCGCGATGGTTCACTCGCGACGAGGTGCGGAACGCACTCGAGGCCGGCGACTGGGCGTCGGCCGACGAGGTGCCTCTGCTGCTGCCGGGCTCGATCTCCATTGCCCGGGGCATGCTCGAAGGATGGGCCCGGGGCTGATCCGGGCTGTTACAGACCGAGCGCGCGCTTGACCGCCGACAGCGGCGGGTTGGTGGCGGTGGTGCCGTCTGCGTACTTGACGGTCGGCACGATGTGGTTGCCGTCGTTGACACTGCCGACGAATTCCGCTGCCGAGGGATCGGCCTCGATGTCGATCTCGGTGTAGGCGATGCCGTTCTCGTCGAGCTGCTTCTTCAGACGCTTGCAGTAGCCGCACCACGTGGTGGAGTAGACGGTCAAGGCGGGTGCATCGGTGGTGGTCATGACTTGGAGAACATCACAGCCGCCGCGATCTGTTCCGACCGGTCCCCGAATGTGGTCGCGGACACAGCGGATATGCCTGCACAGGATGTGCGGCGTCGCGTTGTCGGTTCGCACTGTCATGATGGAGGCCATGCGTGTGGATGCGGTTGCGGACGGCCTGGACCCTCAACAGGCGGCGGCTGTGCGGGCGCCGCGTGGCCCCGTGTGTGTGCTGGCCGGCGCCGGGACGGGCAAGACCCGCACCATCACCCGCCGCATCGCGCACCTCGTCTCCGACGGGCACGTCGCCGCCGGCCAGGTTCTGGCAGTCACCTTCACCGCGCGGGCTGCGGGGGAGATGCGCTCGCGGCTCCGTGAACTGGGGGTCGGTGCACCGGGACCGTCGGTGCAGGCCCGCACCTTCCACGCCGCGGCGCTGCGGCAGTTGCGGTATTTCTGGCCGCAGGTCGTCGGCGACACTCCGTGGCAGTTGCTCGATCGCAAGTTCTCCGTCGTCTCGCAGGCAGCACATCGGTGCGGCTTCCCGACCGACACCGACACCGTGCGCGACCTGCTCTCGGAGATCGAGTGGTCCAAGGGGTCGCTGATCGCGCCGGAAGACTATCCGGCCACGGTCGCGCGGGTCCGCCGCGAGCCGCCGGCCGCCGCCGAGCGCGTCGCAGCGGTGTACGAGATGTACGAATCGCTGAAGTTCCGCGGCGACGAAGGGTTCTACCTGGACTTCGACGATCTGTTGTTGCACACGGCCGCCGCGCTCGAGGACAACACCGCTGTCGCCGACGAGTTCCGCGACCGCTACCGCTGTTTCGTCGTCGACGAATACCAGGACGTGACGCCGCTGCAACAGCGCGTGCTCGACGCATGGCTCGGGGACCGCGACGATCTCACCGTGGTCGGCGACGCCAACCAGACCATCTACTCGTTCACGGGCGCGTCGCCCAAGTACCTGCTCGATTTCTCGCGCCGGTTCCCCGACGCCACCGTCGTCCGGCTCGAGCGCGACTACCGCTCGACCCCGCAGGTGGTGGAACTGGCCAACCGCGTCATCGGCGAAGCCCGCGGGCGGATCGCCGGCACCCGGCTGAAACTGATCGGGCAGCGGCCGCCCGGTCCGGAACCCACGTTCGCCGAGTACGACGACGAACCCGCGGAGGCGAAGGCGACCGCGAAGGCCATCGCAAAACTGCTGCGCGACGGCGTGCCGGCGTCGGAAATCGCGGTGCTGTACCGGATCAACGCGCAATCGGAAGTGTACGAGCAAGCCTTCACCGAGACCGGCATCCCGTATCAGGTGCGCGGCGGCGAGGGGTTCTTCAACCGCGCCGAGGTGCGGCAGGCGATCAACGCGCTTCGGCAGGTCGACGCGCGCAACGACCTGCCCGACGGAGCCGATCGCGGCAGCCATCTCGTCACGCTGGTCCGGGCCACGTTGGTGCCGCTCGGCCTGACCGACACCGAACCCACCGGTGCGCAGGCCCGGGAACGGTGGTCGTCGCTGGTGGCGCTGGTCCAGCTCACGGAAGAACTGCTCGAGCACGAACCCGAGCTGACCCTCACCGGTCTGCTGCGCGACCTCGCGGCCCGCGCCGAATCGCGGCAGCCCCCGACGGTGCAGGGCGTGACTCTGGCATCGCTGCACGCCGCGAAGGGCCTCGAGTGGGACGCGGTGTTCCTCGTCGGGCTCACCGACGGCACCCTGCCGATCACCCACGTCACCGGAGACAAGGACACCCCTCCGGACGAAGCGGGTATCGAGGAGGAACGCCGTCTGCTCTACGTCGGCGTCACCCGCGCCCGGGTGCACCTGTCGCTGTCGTGGGCGTTGGCGCGCACCGAAGGCGGGCGCCGCTCACGGCGGCGGTCCCGCTTCCTGAACGGGTTGATCCCCGACAGTTCTCCGGCGTCGAAGATCGTCGAGCCGGCCTCACCGAAGAAGAAGCGTCCGCAGTGCCGGATCTGCGGTAAGCCGCTCCTGGGCACCACCTCGACGATGCTCGGGCGTTGCGAGGGCTGTCCGTCCGACCTCGACGAGGAACTGCTCGTCGCGCTGAAGGAATGGCGCCGCGAGCGATCGAAGGAGCTCAAGGTCCCCGCCTACGTCGTGTTCAGCGACAACACCCTGGTGGCGATTGCGGAGCAACAGCCGCGCGACGACCGCGCGCTCGTCTCGATTCCAGGCATCGGCGCGAAGAAGCTCGAGCAGTACGGCGCCGACGTGCTCGCGCTCGTGCGGGGCGAACGTACTTCGGCAACGCTAGATATCTAGGCCCACCGGCTCCACACAGAGGCAGAAGTGGTGGCCTGCGGGATCGCGGTACACCCGGAAGTTCTTTGTGCTCGACGGATCGTCGACGCGGGTCGCGCCGAGGTCGAGCGCGAGACGTTCGGCGTGCTCGAATTCGGGGACGTAGAAGTCGAGGTGGACGTGCACACTTTCGGAAGGCCAGCGCGCGGGCGTGAAATCGGGTGCGCGCTGGAATGCGAGCGAATTCGCGTCGTCGCGCGCGAGTTCGACCCAATCGTCGTCGTCCCGCGCGGTGGTCCAGCCGAGCAGGTCCCGGTAGAAGCCCGCGAGCGCGCGGGGATCGGGACAATCGAGAACCGATACACATTTCGTTGTCGACAGTGGCATGGCCGGGACTCTAGTCCCGCGTGAGGGTGCGAGCGGCGAATCGAACCACGCTCGACAAAAATTGGACAAAACCGCAGGTAGAAAATAACTTGTGCTGATCGCACCAGCATTACTATTGTGTATTGCATTGCCACGGGAGAAGCCCGTGCGTGACGACGAAAGCGAGGTGGCCCGTGATGATCAGCATCAATTATGCGGCCGTCGCTCCCGTCGTGGCGCGCGCCGCATCCGCCGCCGCCCCGCGCACATGGCGTCGGCGCGCAGCAGCCTTCTCGTCCGTGGCCGGACGACTCGTCGGGACACCTACGCGGTAGTCCCTTCCGACTCCAGGCCACGGACAACCGCCCAGCGGACCGTGGCCTTTGTCTTTTCGGCCGGAGTTCGCATCGCATCTCTTTCGATCGAACCTCTAGGAGTCCTCGTGCCGAGCGAAAACCCTTCGACCGCATCAGGTGTCGGCGAAAACACCCTCCGTGCGGGCGATCCTCTGCCCTGTCACGGTGACGATCCCGATCTGTGGTTTGCCGAGGCCCCGGCAGATCTGGAACTGGCGAAATCGCTGTGCGCCGGATGCCCCGTACGCGCGCGCTGTCTCGCCGCAGCGCTCGACCGCGAAGAACCGTGGGGAGTGTGGGGCGGCGAAATCATCCACCAGGGCGCGGTGGTCGCCCGGAAACGCCCCCGCGGGCGACCCCGGAAGACGGTCGTCGCCGAACCGCGAAAAGAACTGGTGTACGCCTGAATCGGCTGCCCGGCCCCGACTACTCCTCGGTAAAGCCGGGCAGCCATTCGGAGAGAATCGCCATATAGGGAGCCTGCGCGTCGAGTTGCGCGCAGATACCCACCGACCCGAGCAGAACGCGGAAGATGCTTGCGTATTCCGGTGGCAGGTTCAACGTCCGTGCAGTCCGGAACTGTGCACTCGAGAAATCCGTCGCGGTGCCCGCCACCTTCTGCAGCCACGCCCGCGTAAAATGGAACGACTCGGTCTGAATCGGGTCGGTGAAGGGCCGTAGGTAGTCGGCGATCTCCTGATCGGTGACAGTGCGGCCGGGGAGTACGAACTTCTCGTCGTAGAGCAGGGCGGTCAGCTCGTCGAAACGTTCCTCGAGGGCGAGTCGCACCATGCGCCCGAGCACCGGGGGGAATCCGTCCGGCATCGCGGCGGTGGCACCGAAGTCGATCACGCCGAGTCGTCCGTCCTCGAGCAACATGAAGTTGCCGGGATGCGGATCACAGTGCAGCAGACCGGCTCTGGCCGGACTGCAGAAGTGGAATTCGGCGAGGAGCGCCCCCGCGCGGTCACGTTGCTCGCGGGTGCCCTCGTTGATGATCACCGACAGCGGCGTGGCGGAAAGCCATTCCGTCACCATCACTTTCGGCGCACTGGCCACCACGCGGGGGATGAGAAACTTCTCGTCGCCGTCGAAGGCCCGCGCGAATGCCCGCTGGCTGTCGGCTTCGGTGCGATAGTCGAGTTCTTCCTCGGTGCGGGCGGTCAGTTCGTCGAGGAGCGCCCTGACGTCCGCGCCCGGCATCATGGTCGCGAATACTCCCGCGAACCGCGACAACGTCCGCAAGTCCGCGCGCAGTGCTTCGTCGGCCCCGGGGTACTGCACCTTCACGGCGACGTCGCGTCCGTCGGACCACACCGCGCGGTGCACCTGCCCGATGCTCGCCGAGGCCGTGGGCACGTCGTCGAAGGATTGGAATCGCTCGCGCCACTTCGTGCCGAGTTGCTGATCGAGCACACGGTGCACGGACTTGGCCGGAAGGGGAGGTGCTGCCGCCTGCAGCTTGGTCAGTGCCTCGCGATACGGCTCCGCGAATTCCTCCGGGACAGCGGCCTCCATGACACTGAGAGCCTGCCCGAACTTCATGGCGCCGCCCTTGAGCTCACCGAGCACCGTGAACAACTGCTCGGCGGCCTTCGCAGTCATCTCGGCGTCGATCTCGCCGCGATCACCACCTGCGAGGCGCCGGCCGAAACCTACAGCGGCGCGTCCGGCGATGCCCAGCGGGATGCTCGCGAGTTTGGCGGTACGCGAAGAGCTTCTGCGAGGGATGTCTGACACGCTCCCCATCATGCCTGAACGGGGACGGGGATAGTCGGGCAGTCGCAGTCGGGATGGCGGTGCCACCTGCGGGTGATGAGCTGTGTCCTGCGGATATCCCACTCGATCGTGCGGTCGAGGGCGAGCGCACCGGCGCCCGCGATCCGCGTGGGCGACGCAGTGTCGGCGAAGAACAGATCGAGTTGCGCCAGCGCGGCCGCGACGGTGGCGCCGATCACGGAGCGCTCGGCTCGTCCCTCCCGCCCGGACAACTGTGCCGCGAGCCGCGGCCACGACGGGTCGGCGTCGGTGCGAGCCAGGTCGGCGCAGCGCAGGCAGCTGGTACGGCCGGGAACAACGAACGGGCCGATGACGCCGCGGCCGTCACGTACGCGGACCGCCAGATGAGGGACCCGGTGGCGCATCAGGATCTGCACGAGACGCGGATCTGGCACCTGGGTGTCGGCGAGCACGACGCAGTCCGGTAGCCGGGTGGTGAGACCGGCGTCGTCGGTACGTGGAACCGACCGGAACCACCTCGTGTCCCACAGCGACAGATGCGGGGCGAGCGCGTGTGCGAGGGGCCCCGCCCCGTACAACCGCACGCACGGCGGAGACGACGCGGCCGCGATTGCGGGTCGCGCCGGCCGCACGGATCCGGCGCCGACCAGTTCGTCGAGGAGCGCCCGGACAGCGGGTGCCGGCAGGCCGCGCGCTGCGGCCGCCTCGACGACAGCCTCGTACGGCAGGCTCCCGTCCAGCAGTACGAGCAGGGCGCGGACATCGAACGCGTCCATACCGTCGGGCGGCACGACGACTGCGGCAGTGTCGGGACCCCACCCGTGCTGCACCGAACCGGCGGCTCGGTGCAGCACCAGCACATCGGGATCGAGGACGAGACCTGTGGCCGCCCGCACGGGGGATGTCATACGGGCAGCATCACAGGCATCCGGCCCGCCGCGGTCGCCCCCGACGATGTTGTCCACAGGGCGATCGCGGCTTCTATCAGCGACGACGTGGTGTCAGGAATTCTTTCCGGAATCGTCGTCCGGCTCGCGGTCGGCGGTGTCGTCCCCGCCGTCCTGATCCTTCTCGGCACGCTCGCGTTCCATCGTTTCGCGGAGCTGTGCGATCGGATCCTCGAAGGCACTGGTGCCTCCACCGATGACGCGGTCGACGAACGCGGCGGGATTGTCCAGATCCGACGAATCCGGCAACAGGTCCGGGTGCTCCCACACCTTGTCGCGCGCGTCCGCTCCGGCGTCGGTGGTGAGCCGACGCCACAGCGCGGCGGCTTCCCGCAGCTTGCGGGGACGGAGTTCGAGACCGACGAGGGTCGCGAAGGTCTGCTCGGCGGGTCCGCCGGTGGCCCTGCGGCGACGCAGCGTCTCGCTCAGCGCCGCCACACCGGGGAGCCGGTCGCCGAGGGCATCGATCACGACTGTCTCGACCCAGCCCTCGACCAGCGCGAGCATCGTCTCGAGTCGCTCGAGCGCTGCCAGTTGTTCGGGCGTGGTCTGCGGCTCGAAGGCACCCTGCTTGAGGATTTCCTCGATCTTGGACGGATCGCTCAGCGCGGACGGGTCGAGGCCTTGGGCCAGATCTTCGATCGACGACATGTCCATGCGAATTCCGCGGGCGTATTCCTCGACGATCGCGAGGAGCCGTTGGCGCAGCCACGGCACGTGGCTGTAGAGCCGCTGATGCGCGGCTTCCCGCGCGGCGATGAACACGAGGATTTCCTGGGCGGGTTGTTCGAGGCCCTCACCGAACTCCTCGATGGCGGCGGGCAGCAGGGCGGCGGTGCCGGCCGGGCCCAGCGGCAGGCCGATATCGGTGGAGGTCATGACCTCCTTGGACAGCTGGCCCAGTGCCTGACCGAGCTGGGAACCGAACGCGACCCCGCCCATCTGGGAGAACATGCCCATCATCGGTCCGGCCATCGCGCGGGCCTCCTCGGGCAGGCCCTGCAGCATCATGCCGTTGACCTGCTCGGCAATGGGATCGCACAGGCGCTTCCAGGTGTCGAGGGTGTTCTCGAGCCACTCGACGGGCGTCCAGGCGACGGTCTTGGTGGCGCCGGCGGGCAGCGTCGTCGCCGCGTCGAGCCACAATTCCGCGAGCCGCGACGCGTCGCGCACTGCGTCGGCCGTCCCCGCGGAGACGGGAGTGACCGAACCGATCTGCTGGCGCGCGAGCTTCGAGGCGATCTCGTAGTTCACGGGGCCGGCCCCGCCGGTGCCCATCGCGCTGCCCATCCCGGCGAGCATCTGGCCGAACTGGCTGAGCATCTGCCCGAACTGGGCGGGATCGAAGCCCTGCGCACCGAACGGGTTGTCGCCACCACCGCCGGGAAGGCCGAAGCCGAACGGCGACCCACCCCCGCTTCCTGAACCCTCGTCCTTTTTGCGGTCGGGGTCGTCGTCGGGATTCGAGAATCCGAAGGGCGTGTCACTCATGTTCTCAACGGTACAAGGCGCGCCGTCGGAGCACGGGCATCGTGGTCACGCTGACCGCGAACACGATCGGCCCGATACTCTGGCCGGGTGAATCGACGCTTCGTGATGCCTCTCGCCGTGCTGCTCCCGGTTCTCACCCTCGTCCTGATCGCATTCAATCTGACCGTTCCCTATGTCGCACTCGGTCCCGGGCCCACGTTCGACACGCTCGGCGACGTGGACGACAAGCCGGTCATCGAGATCGAGGGCGTCGAGACGGACGAGACGACGGGCAGCCTGGTGATGACGACCGTCGGCGTCACCGACAATCTCAACCTCGCGCAGACGGTGACGGCGTGGCTCAGCGGCCGGTACGGACTGGCGCCACGTGAGCAGGTGTATCCGCCCAACCGCAGCAAGGACGAGGTGCGAGCAGTCGATCAAGCCCAGTTCGCGCAGTCGGAGCGCAGTGCCGAACTCGCTGCTCTGCACTACCTGGATCTGCCCGTCATACTCCGGGTGGCCGAGATCGCGGACGACGCCCCCGCGTCGGGACATCTGCAGGTGGACGACCGGATCGTGGCGATCGCGGGTGAACCGGTGGAAACGGCCGGACAGGTACAGCGCGCCGTCGGAGCGGTCACTCCCGGCGAGAGCGTCGCGATCACCGTCCTGCGCGGCGACGCCGAGGAAACGATCGACGTCGTGGTGGGGGAGCGACCCGGAGGGGAGGGCGCGGGATTCCTCGGTATCGCAACCGAGGAGATTCCCGACGTGCCGTTCGAGGTGGTCTTCAACCTCGCCGACATCGGCGGGCCGTCGGCCGGGTTGATGTTCAGTCTCGCACTCGTCGACAAGCTCAGTCCCGGCGAGATCAACGGCGGGCTGAACGTCGCGGGGACCGGAACCATCGACTCCGACGGCATCGTCGGCCCCATCGGCGGCATCACCCACAAGCTCACCGCTGCGGACGAGGAAGGTGCCGAGGTCTTCCTCGTGCCCGCCGACAACTGCGCCGAGGCGCTCACCAACGAGCCGGACGATGTCCGGCTCGTCAGGGTCGAGACGCTGGAGGGCGCGGCCGCCGCGCGGGAGTCGATCGCGGCAGGCGGCGACGCGCCCACCTGCTGAGTCCGTCAGTCGTCGTCTTCTTCTGCTTCCAGGGTCGCGTACAGCGCTCCGACCACCTCGGGAGCGAGGTTCTCGTAGGTCCGCAATTCCGCCCCGGCGAACGGATCGTCGTCGTCGAGGGGACGGAGTTGCAGCAACGTCATCGCCGGCCCGTCCCGCAGCACCGCGGCGATGAGCCGCGCTCGTCTGCTGTCGGGGTGCGCGTGCGCCGCGAAGCGGGCCGCCTCGTCCACCGAGTGCGAGTCGGTGACGAGCGGAACCACCGCGTCGTCGAGGTCGGCTTCGGCGTTGGGCGGCAGGACCACGATCTCCTGAACGAGTGCGCAGCCCGCGACCGAGGAAGGCCAGCTCGTGGTCGCGAGGAACTCGCCGAGGGCCGGGCTTCCGCCCTCCACGTCCTCGGGAAACGCTTCCTGCGCGATCGGCGTGTACTCATGTCCCTCGTCGAGCTGGTCGCCGAGGCTCGGCTCCGACGCCGCGAGCAGCACGGTCGGTACCAGCGCAAACATGACGGGCGGCTGGTCCCATCCCTCGGCGTCGACGTAGTCGATGATCTCGTGGACCGTACGCGACAGGGCGGCTTCGGAAGGAACGGGAAGGTGCTGATTCACACGCCTATCCTGTCATTGGTGGGCCTGATCGGTGTCGGCTGTGCGTCCGATGCCGCCGGCCACGGATCGAGGACCGCGTACCTGTCCTGCGACTAGTCCGTAGAGTGGGGCGAAACGGTCACGCGGTGTGACGCACGAGGTATACATTCGCGGCGTTCTTCTCGCCGCCGGACGATTGGGAGCGTGGCACGTGGGCATGAGGCCCCCGACCGGAGTACCGACGTTGTCGAGACGGAGCAAAGTGCTGCTGGTTCTCGCATTGGTGGCCGCTGTGCTGCTGTTGCTGGGGCCGCGCCTGGTGGATACCTACACCAACTGGCTCTGGTTCGGGGAAGTCGATTTCCGCGACGTCTACATCAAGGTTCTTCTGACCCGAGTCCTGCTGTTCTTCGCGGTGGGTCTCTTCGTCGGCGTCGCCGTATGGCTGGCGATGCTGCTCGCGTACCGGTCACGGCCGGTATTCGTCCCCACCACCGGACCCAACGATCCGGTGGCGCGCTACCGCACGAGCGTGCTGACCCGGATGCGTGCGTTCGGGCTCGGTATCCCGATCGTGCTGGGCGTGCTGTCCGGACTCGTCGCACAGGCGAGCTGGGTGACCGTGCAGATGTTCTTCAACGGCGGAGAGTTCGGCACCACCGACCCGCAGTTCGGGCTCGACGTCGGGTTCTACGCATTCGACCTCCCGTTCTACCGCTTCATCCTGAACTGGTTGTTCGTCGCGGTCGTGCTGGCGTTCTTCGCCAACCTCGTGACGCAGTACATCTTCGGCGGCATCCGCCTCGCCGGGCGTGGCGGCAGCATGTCCACCGCCGCGCGTGTCCAGCTCGCCGTGCTGGCCGGCGTCTTCGTCGCACTCAAGGCTGTCGCGTACTGGCTCGACCGGTACGAGCTGCTCTGGAGCGGACGCAAGGAGCCCACGTTCACCGGAATGGGCTTCACCGACACCAACGCCGTGCTCCCTGCGAAGCTGATCCTGCTCGCGATCGCCGTGATCTGCGCGCTCGCGTTCTTCGCCGCGATCTTCCTGCGCGACCTGCGCATTCCTGCGCTCGCGACGGCGTTGCTGGTGCTCTCGTCGATCCTGGTCGGCGCTGTCTACCCGCTGATGGTCGAGCAGTTCTCCGTCCGTCCGAACGCGGCAGACAAGGAGAGCGAGTACATCGAGCGGAATATCGCTGCCACGAGGGTGGCGTACGGGATCACCGACGACAAGGTCGAGTACAAGGACTACCCGGGGGTGGGCACCACATCCCCCGAGGACGTTCCGGCCGACATCACGACGATCGCGAACGCCCGCCTGCTCGATCCCAACGTCCTGCCCCGAACGTTCACGCAGCAGACTCAGCTGAAGAACTTCTACGGATACCCGGAGTCGCTCGACATCGACCGGTACGAGGTCGACGGCAAGGTCGAGGACTACATCGTTGCGGCTCGTGAGCTCTCGCCGACCAGCCTGACGGGCAACCAGACCGACTGGATCAACCGCCACACCGTGTACACCCACGGCAACGGCCTGGTCACCGCTCCGGCGAACCGGGTCAACGCTGCGGCGAGCACATCGGCGGAAGAAGCCGCGAACAGCAACAGCGGCTACCCGGTCTACCAGATCAGCGACCTCGCGTCGCTCGCCGCCGAGAACCAGGTGATCCCGGTCGAGCAGCCGCGTATCTACTTCGGTGAGGTCATCGCCGAGGCAGACCCGGACTACTCGATCGTGGGTAACAGCGCCGACGCGTCCGGCCCGCGTGAGTACGACACCGACACCGAGAAGTACACGTACACCGGCAGCGGTGGCGTCGGGATCGGCAACTGGTTCAACCGTCTCGCCTTCGCGGCGAAGTACGCCGAACGCAACATCCTCTTCTCGAGCGCCATCGGCGAAAACTCGAAGATCCTGTTCAACCGCGATCCGCGCGAGCGCGTCACCAAGGTCGCTCCGTGGCTCACCGCGGACGGCGACGCCTACCCGGCCGCTGTCGACGGTCGCATCGTGTGGATCGTCGACGCGTACACCACGCTCGACAACTACCCGTACGCGCAGCGCGCGTCGCTCGAGGGCCTGGTCGAGGACAGCATCGACCAGAACACCGGCCGGCTGATCCCGCGCAAGGAGGTCTCCTACATCCGCAACTCGGTGAAGGCGACCGTCGATGCCTACGACGGCACCGTCACCCTGTACCAGGTCGACGAGGAAGACCCCGTTCTGGATGCGTGGATGGGTGTGTTCCCGGATGCGGTGACCCCGCAGGATCAGATCTCCGACGAACTGCGCTCGCATTTCCGGTACCCGGAGGATCTGTTCAAGGTCCAGCGGGAGATGCTCGCGAAGTACCACGTCGACGACCCGCGTGAGTTCTTCACCAACAACGCGTTCTGGTCGGTGCCCGCGGATCCCACCGTGGACACCAGCGCCAACCAGCCGCCGTACTACCTGCTCACGGGTAACCAGGAGAATGCCGAGCCGGCATTCAGGTTGACGTCTGCGATGGTCGGCTACAACCGGCAGTTCCTCTCGGCGTACATCTCGGTGGAGGCCGACCCGGAGAACTACGGCAAGTTCACGATTCTGCAATTGCCCACCGATACGCAGACTTTCGGTCCGGAACAAACGCAGAACGCGATGATCTCCGACACGCGTGTCGCCTCCGAACGCACGCTGCTCGAGAGATCGAACCGGATCCAGTACGGCAACTTGCTCACGTTGCCGATCGCCGAAGGCGGGATCCTCTACGTGCAGCCGATGTACACCGAACGCAACCCGACGGCGGGTAGTACCTCGACGTTCCCGCAGCTTTCGCGGGTGCTCGTGAGCTACCGGGAGCCGGGTACCGGTGGTGGCGTGCGGATCGGCTACGCGCCGACTCTCGCGGCAGCGCTCGACCAGGTGTTCGGTGCAGGCGTGGGCGATGCCGCCACCGCTCCGGGCGGGGTGGCTCTCCCGACCGCCGAAGTCGAGGACGAGGCGCGTGAGGAAGCCGTGCAAGGCGCTGCCGAGCCGGCGCCCGGCGAGCAGCCGTCCCCGGCTGCGCCGATCCCGGCGGGCCGCGACGCCGCGGTTGCCGAACTGGATGCCGCACTCAGCGAGCTGGCCGAGGCGCAGAGCAGCGGTGACTTCGCTGCGTACGGCCGGGCGCTGGAACGGTTGCAGCGCGCGACGGACGCCTACGAGTCCAGCGGAGGCTGATCTCCGCGTCCGGTTGAACCGCCCGCCGAGTGAGTGCGGACGACGAACGAAGCGGGGGCGGCGCCGGGGGCCCGGGTGTTTCCCCGGGGGGGCCCCCGCTTCGTTTCGTGACGGCGGATGCCGAGGGTCGGCCGGATCAGACGCCGGGCAGGGCGTCGAGGACCTGGTCGAACTGCTCGCCGTAGCCCAGCTCCACGGCCACGCCGCGCGCGACGTCGATGTACTGATGGACCTCGGCGGGAACGGCGGGGACCGCGATGTCGACGTACGGCTGCACCTCGGCCGGGAGGGCCGGTGCTTCCTGGACGGGAGCCGGTGCCGGTGCCGGTGCAACCTCAGGTGCCGGTGCCGGCGCGGGTGCCGGCTCTTCGACCGTCGTCAGATACTGACCGCACACGGGCCATGCGCCCGGCCCCTGCGTCTGCAGCGTGTTCTCCGCGACGCGGATCTGCTCTTCCTTCGTGGCCTGGTGCGGCATGCCGGTGCCGCCGTTGGCCTCCCAGGTGCTCTGCGAGAACTGCAGGCCGCCGTAGTAACCGTTGCCCGTGTTGATGGACCAGTTACCACCGGACTCGCACTGCGCCACCGCATCCCAGTTGTGGGTGGCGGCAGACGCGGTACCGGTTGTCAGAGCGAGCGGAACGGTCGCCAGGACTCCGGTGACGAGCACGGTGCCGACAGTACGTTTGCTGAAGAATTTGGTCATCGGTTTTGTGATCCTCTCGCGCTCGCGGACTGCGGTGGCCACGAAGACCGGCGCACTCGAGGTGCTCGAGGTCTGGGCGCGTGTCCGCGCTCTCCGCCCCTCGGACGTGTCGTAGCCACCGGATCCCGCGGGGCAGAGTGGAAGGCGGCGGGCCGGCGGAGGTTCGGTTGTGTCGAACCGGCACCGAAGGTACAAGTCCCTTTCGGCCGGTTCATCCCGCGAATTGTTACGACGCTCGTCCGATATATGGGAAAGAAAAAACATGTCGTCGCAGGTCACGGCGGCGTGTTGCGCTGGTAGAGACAAGATCGTTACCGCAACGTTATGTGTTGGGGATCATGCGATGGCCGTGGCGGCCCTCACTCGTCGGAGGGGCCGCATCTGTGCATTCGGGGTGGCCGACCGAGCGATTTGCTTTCCGATTCCGCGCTCCTGTAGGTTCGATCATGCAACGCGGGGTGGAGCAGCTCGGTAGCTCGCTGGGCTCATAACCCAGAGGTCGCAGGTTCAAATCCTGTCCCCGCTACCACGACAAGGCCCGGGAATCACATGTGATTCCCGGGCCTTGCACGTTGTGTACTGCGGATCAGCCTGTGGGCGCGGCAGACTCGCCCTCGTCGGCCCCGCTGTGTGGCGGCTCCATCTCGACGAGAACCCGCCGCAGCAGTTTCCCGGTCGCGTTGCGCGGCAGTTCGTCGAGGAAGATCACGTCGCGGGGGACCTTGTACCGCGCGAGGTTGGAGCGTACGAAGACCTTGATGTCCTCGCCGTCGCGGGCGGAGGTCGGGGACGGCACGACGAACGCGCGGAGCCGATGCCCGAAATCCGCATCCGAAATGCCCACCACCGCCACGTCGAGCACGTCGTCGCGCTCGGCGAGCAGGTTCTCGACCTCGAGCGGATAGACATTCTCTCCGCCGGAGACGATCATGTCGTCGTCGCGGCCGTCGACGAAGAGCCGTCCCTCCTCGTCCCAGTGCCCGAGGTCGCCGATCGAGAGCATCCCGTCGATGCGCTCCTTGTCGCGGCCGTCGGTGTACCCGGCGAAACTCAGTCCGCTGGAGACGAAGATGCGGCCCACGACGCCGGGTTCGGTGATGCGGCGACCGTCCGGATCGAACAACGCGACCCGGCAGGTCACGGGAGGGCTCCCCGCGGTACCCGGGGCGAGGCGGATGTCTTCCGGTGTCGCGACGGTCGCCACGGCGCACTCGGTGGACCCGTACAGGTTGTGCAGCACATCTCCGAACGACTCGCGCGTGCGGCGGCACAGATCGGGGGAGAGCGCCGAACCCGCCGAGAAAATGATCTTCAAGCTCGACGTGTCGTACTCCGCGATCTTTTCCGGACCGAGGTCGAGAATTCGCTGGAGCATCGTCGGCACCACGACCAGCACGTTCGCGTGGTGCCGATCGATCAGGCTCAGTGTGTCCGTCGGCGTGAAGCGGCGCATCATCACGATCGTCTGCCCCAGGGCGAGGGCGATCGCGAACTGCGACACCCCGGTGCCGTGGAACGCGGGAGCGGCCATCAGCATGGTCTGACCCGGACGCAGCGGCACCCGGTCGAGGAACTGGGCAGAGGCGAGCGGCGAGGTGCGACCGCGCGGTGCGCCCTTCGGCGTTCCGGTCGTGCCACTGGTCAGAAGCACGAATCCTCCGAAGACCGGCGGTGCCGGAGGTGCGGAGACGTCGACTCCTTCGATCGCTTCCTCGAGCGTGGGAACACCAGGGACCTCGTCGTCCTTCCACGACACGTAACGACGCACACTCTCGGGGAGCGCGGCGGCGACATCGGCGAACTCGGAGTCGAACACGAACGTCGTGACCGCCTCCCGCTCCGCTACTTCCGCGAGCTGGCGCGGGGCGAACCCGGTGTTCATCATCACCAGCCGCGCACCGAGCTTGGCGGCTGCGAGCATCGTGACGACGAGCCCACGGTGGTTGCGGGCCATGATCCCCATCGACGAGCCGGGAGTGACGCCGGCGTTCTTCCACGCGTGCACGAGTCCGTTCGACCAGTCTTCGAGTTCCCGGTAGGTGACCTCGCCCCGTTCGTCGATGATGGCGGCCACGTCCGACCCGCGGGCGGCGTGAGCGTGCACGGGCCCCGCGAAGGGCCCGTACTTACGTGCGGCGGCCATGGTGGCGAGGCTCTGGTCGACCCGGGGGAAGTGGAGGAGGCCCGCCCGCCGCATCACGGCGAGAGCACCGACCGCGTCGGTGACGCTGTCGAGGGCACCGCGGACATTTTTGGCGAGGTCGAGCACCGGCATCGGGAGGCCCTTTCGGCGGCATACATGGATGGAGGTAACGGCGTGCGCTCCTCACCCTAGTAGTGATACACGTCACATGGGGCGGAATGTCCGTATTTTCGGGAGCGCCGACCGCCCAGCAGTCTGCGCATGGTGGGACATGTCACTGAAGAACGCCGGCGACCAGGCGATTCGCGCCGAGCGGAGGTCGATCGGGGTAATACGGACGCACCGGGCGTCGATGAAATCGGAGAACACTCGATCGACGTCCGTGGGTGACATGCCCACAGAAAGGGTGCAGGTGCTACGCGTGACCCGCTCCGACAACCCCTCACTCAGCAGGCGAACGATGCTCAAGACAGCGTTCGCGGGCGCAGCCGGACTCGCCGGCGCCGCGGCCCTGGCCACCTCCGCACCGGGCGTTGCGAGGGCAGTACCCCGGGGAGGGTACGAAGAGATCTGGGTGCCCTCGGAGATGGGCCCGATCAAGTGCCAGGTGCAGTGGGCCAAGCGGGGCGGCAGTGCGTCGCTGTACCTGCTCGACGGGATGCGTGCCCGCCCGGATGCCAACGCGTGGTCGTTCGAGACGAACGCCTTCGAGCAGTTCGCACTCGACGACGTCACCCTCGTGATGCCGGTGGGCGGTGAGTCCAGTTGGTATAGCGACTGGTACAACGCGAGCAATTTCAACCAGCAGGGCGTGACGTACAAGTGGGAGACGTTCCTGACCCGTCACCTGCCCGCCGCGCTCGCCGCACGCGGAGTGGACCGCACCCGCACCGGCATCGCCGGGTTGTCGATGGGCGGCACGGCGGCGCTGAACCTCGCGGCGCACCATCGCGATCAGTTCAAGTTCGCCGCATCCTTCTCGGGATACCTCTGGCTCAATGCTCCGGGCATGCGCTCGGCGATCCGGATCGCGATGCTCGACGCCGGTCTGTACAACGTCGATGCGATGTACGGTCCGCCGTGGGACGAGTCGTGGGCGCGCAACGACCCGTTCACTCAGGCCGAGAGCCTGCGCGGGTTGCCGATGTACGTCTCGGCGGGCAGCGGAATCCCCGGATATGCGAACCGGGTCGAGAACATGGTGGATGTGGTCAACACCGCCAACGGCATGGGACTCGAAGCGTTGTCCCTCGCGACCACCCGCGCGTTCCAGGCGCGGCTGGACAGCCTGGGCATCGGTGCGACGTACAACTTCCCGAACGTCGGCACCCACAGTTGGCCGTATTGGTCCGAGGAACTGTGGCGGGCCCGGCCGCACATCCTCAGCGCTCTGCGGGCGGGGTAGGAGCTTTCGACGAGCGGTGGGCGGCCCCCGCCGGGGGCCCCCCTCGCGGGG
>NZ_JAXION010000052.1:0-29644 GCF_049311045.1 Rhodococcus sp. 7Tela_A2
CCCCACACCCCCCCCCCGGGGCCGGCCCCCCGCCCGCCCCCCGGCCCCCCGCGAATATGCCTGGTCGGGCGGTCCGAACTATGTCAGGACACAGCGATGACGGTCGGCACGATCATGGGGCGACGGCGGTACGTGTCGGCCACCCACCTGCCCACTACGCGCCGGATACCCTGCGCGATGCGGTGCGTCTCCGTGACGCCTTCGGCCGCAAGCTCGCTGAGGGTCTTGTCGACGAGCTGGGCGGCTTCGGTGAGCGCGGTCGGGTCGTCGGAGAACCCTCGGCCGGAGACCTCGGGTGTGCTCACGGCGCGGCCGGTGGTCGCGTCCACCGCGACCGAGATGGAAATGAATCCACCTTCGCCGAGGACGAGACGGTCCGACAGTGTCGATTCGCCGACATCGCCGACCGACAATCCGTCGACGTACACGTAGCCCACCGGAACGCGGCCCACGATCTCGGCGAGACCGTCGACCATATCGACGACGACGCCGTCCTCGGCGAGGACGATTCGTTCCTTGGGCACGCCTGTGGCTTCGGCCAGTGCGGCGTTGGCGCGCAGGTGCCGCCATTCGCCGTGAACCGGCATCGCGTTCGTCGGCCGCACCGCGTTGTACAGATACAGCAGTTCGCCCGCGGACGCGTGGCCGGACACGTGCACCTTCGCGTTCTGCTGCGTCACGACCGTCGCGCCGCGCTTGGCGAGACCGTTGACCACGGCGAACACGGAGTTCTCGTTGCCGGGGATCAGCGACGACGCGAGCACTACGAGGTCGTCGGCGCGGATGTTGATCTGGCGGTGTTCCCCGCGCGCCATGCGCGACAAGGCCGACAGCGGCTCACCCTGCGAGCCGGTGGACACCAGAACGACCCGGTTGTCGGGCAACGACGCCGCGGCGTTCAGATCGACCTCGACGCCGTCGGGAACGTGGAGATACCCCAGGTCCTGCGCGATCTGCATGTTGCGCACCATGGAGCGCCCGACGAAGGCGACCCGACGGTTGTAGCGGTGTGCGACGTCGACGACCTGCTGGATCCGGTGCACGTGGCTCGCGAACGACGCCACGATGACCCGGTTGTTGGCCTTGCCGATGACGTTGTCGAGCACCCCGCCGATCTCGCGTTCGGGGGTGACGAATCCGGGGACCTCGGCGTTCGTGGAGTCGACGAGGAAGAGGTCGACACCTTCGTCGCCCAGTCGGGAGAACCCGGCCAGGTCGGTCAGCCGGTTGTCGAGCGGCAACTGGTCGAGCTTGATGTCACCGGTGTGCAGCACGAGACCGGCCGACGTCCGGATCGCGACCGCGAGTGCATCGGGAATCGAGTGGTTGACGGCGAAGTACTCGCACTCGAACGGGCCGTGATCGGTGCGTTCGCCCTCGGTGACCTCGACGAGGCGGGGCCGTTGCCGGTGCTCGCGGCACTTCGCAGCAACAAGCGCGAGAGTGAACTTCGAGCCGACGACCGGGATGTCGGGACGCAGACGCAGCAGGAACGGGACGGCACCGATGTGGTCTTCGTGACCGTGGGTGAGAACGATCGCCTCGACGTCGTCCATCCGGTTCTCGATGTGCCGGAAGTCCGGAAGGATCAGGTCGACGCCCGGCTGCTGGTCTTCCGGGAAGAGCACGCCACAGTCCACGATCAGCAGACGGCCCTGGTGCTCGAAGACGGTCATGTTGCGGCCGATTTCGCCGATGCCGCCGAGAGCGACGATCCGCAGACCGTTCTTGGGCGCCTTGGGAGGGGTCCCGAGGCGTGCGGTGGGATCGACCGGCGGACGCGGGTCGGGACGCTGCGCCGATGCCGAGTTCTGGACGATGCGGCGCTGCGGCCGCGACGCCGGCGGGCCGGCGTTACGGGTGGCGCGGCCACGACTACTGGTGGGACGACTCATTTACAGAACCCCTGCTGCTTGAAGATCGGCCGCGAGGGCGTCGATCTGGGCCGATACCGGTGCGACCTGCGGAAGGCGCGGCTCGCCGACATCGATACCCAGCAGTCTCAGCCCTGCTTTGGAAGCGCTGACACCACCGAGTCGAGCGACCGCGCGGTAGATCGGCACCATGGACAGATTGATCGTGCGGGCCAGTTCGAGATCGCCTGCTTCGAAGGCGGTGTGCAGTTCGCGCAACCGGCCGGGCACGAGATGACCGATGACACTCACGAATCCCACAGCACCCACCGACAACCACGGCAGGTTCAGCGGGTCGTCACCGGAGTAGAACTTCAGATCGGTCGTGCCGATCAGTTCGGCTCCCGCATTGAGGTCACCCTTCGCATCCTTCACGGCCACGATCCGCGGGTGCTCGGCGAGCAACCGCAGCGTGTCCGTTTCGATGGGCACCACAGAGCGTGGCGGAATGTCGTAGAGCATGACGGGAAGGTCGGTGGCATCGGCCACCGCCACGAAGTGCGCGTAGAGACCGGCCTGCGGCGGCCGGGAGTAATACGGGGTCACGACCAGCAGGCCGTGCGCGCCGGCGCGCGCGGCATCGCGGGCGAGTTCGGCGCTGTGCGCGGTGTCGTTGCTTCCGGCACCGGCGATAATCTTCGCGCGATCGCCGACAGAAGCGAGAACAGCCCGCATCAGTTCGAGCTTCTCGTTCTCGGTGGTGGTAGGCGACTCGCCGGTGGTACCGGCGAGTACCAGCGCGTCGCAGCCACCCTCGACGAGGTAGTTCGCAAGACGCACACCCGCGTCCACGTCGAGCTTGCCGTCGGCAGTGAACGGGGTCACCATCGCAGTGGCGACGGTGCCGAACGGGAGCTCGACAGCAGTTGCGGATTCACCGTTGGTCATGGTCAGAAGGCTACCGCGTGGGGATACAGGTCCGACACACGCCCGCCTCCGCCGGGTGGGTCAGCGGTCTGCGGCAAAGGTGGGAGCGGCGATTTCGCTGCCGTCGGGCAACGCCGTGATCGTGAAGTCGGAGAACGCGTTCGGCGCCGCATCGGTGAGTTGCCGCAGGCATTCGACGGCGAGCCGCCGGATTTCCACATCGGCGTGCTCGGTCGCGCGCATCGCGATGAAGTGCCGCCACGACCGGTAGTTGCCGGTGACCACGATGCGGGTCTCGGTGGCGTTGGGGAGCACCGCTCGCGCCGCTTCCCGCACCTGCTTCGCCCGCAGGGGCCCGGGAGGCAGATGCGCCATCTTCTCGTCGAGTGCGTCGAGCAGTTCCACGTACGCCTCGCGGCTGCGCCGGGTGGCGGCGAAGAACAGTTCCTCGAGATGAGGATCGCCCGCGATCGCGGGAGGAACGACGACCGGAGCATCGCCGTCCGCGACGAAACGCTGGGACAGCTGGGAGAACGAGAAGTGCCGATGCCGGATCAGTTCGTGGGTGCACGAACGGGAGATTCCGGTGATGTAGAAGGTGACCGAGGCGTGCTCGAGTACCGACAGGTGGCCCACGGTCA
Organism: Rhodococcus sp. 7Tela_A2; assembly: GCF_049311045.1. Lineage (NCBI taxonomy): Bacteria > Bacillati > Actinomycetota > Actinomycetes > Mycobacteriales > Nocardiaceae > Rhodococcus > Rhodococcus sp. 7Tela_A2. The sequence continues at coordinate 3,422 of NZ_JAXION010000052.1, forward strand.
GCAGGTGCCGCAGATATCCGGTGTTGGTCGCGGTCCGCGGGTTCGGCTTCGACCAGCTCTGATAACACGCACGTCCGGCGAACTCGGCGAGCGCTTCCCCTCCGTCGGCGTCGGTTTCCCAAGGGATGTCGTCCGGCGGCAGGAATTCGGTCTTTGCGACGAGCCTGACCTTCAGGTTTGCGGGTTCGGGAATCATGCGCGTCTCCTCCCGGTGCGTGATCGCACCCTAGCGACCCGGAGCCTCCGCGCGCTCACCGCCACCTCGATGACGCCACCACGACAGCACTCGTGGCGTCATAGGCCTGTTGACTGATGTCACGCATGGCGTCACACTGACGGCATGAACATCGACACCTATACCGCGGCGATCACCGACGCCGTCGTCAACGCCGCCGAACTCGGCGACGAACAGACCCGCCGTACCGCAGCGGCCCTCTCCGCCGCTCTCGCCGCGCCGGCCCGGCTGGCCGTTCTCAGTGCGCTGTCGGATATGGCCGGGGAAATCAGCAAGCAGTTGGACGACCACACCGTCACGGTTCGGCTCGACGGCACGGAAGCCGTCGTGGATGTGCGCAGCGATGCCACGCCGCACACCGACTCGCCGTCGCAGACCTTCGAGGAGATGACCGGAGACATCAGCCGGGTCACCCTGCGTCTCGTCGAACAGATCAAATCCCGCGCCGAGGAAGCGGCCGCGCAGAGCGGTGTCTCGCTCAACTCCTGGGTGGCGCAGGCCGTGCAGGGCGCACTGAAGGATCAGAAGCGGTATCAGAAGCGCGCCGAAGAGTGGCGCCGGCAAGGCACCACACCCACCGCTCCCCCGGCGCCGGCTCCCCGAGAGGACGAAGACGGCGATACGGCCTGAAAACCCCTCCCGTGCGGTAGATTCCCGACGCACCGAACGCGGGAACGAGAGGACACCGAACCGATGGCCGTGAGCAGCACCAGAAGCTTCGAGATCAAGGCGACACCGGAGCAGGTGATGGCGGCTATCGCAGCGGTGGACCGGTTGCCCGAGTGGTCGTCGACGCACAAGAAGGTCGTTGTCGAGTCCACCTACCCGGACGGCCGCCCGCACCGGGTGCGCATGACCGTCTCGGTCATCGGACTCACCGACGAGCAGGTCGTCGACTACACCTGGGACGGCGACCGGTCGATGTCCTGGACGCTCGTCGAGAGCACGCAGCAGAACCAGCAGGACGGTGCCTACACACTCACACCGTCGGGCGGAGCGACCGAGGTCGGTTTCAGCCTGACCATCGATCCGAAGATTCCGGTCCCCGGGTTCCTCGTCCGGCGCGCCGAGAAGACGGCGATCGAGACAGCCGGCAAAGGCCTGACGAAGTTCGTCGAGGAGAACTACCGCTGACGCGGGCAGCCCTCACTCCTGTCGGCCAGAGTCACCGCAACCGTCCCACCGAGCTCGTAACAGCGTTCGCGGACCTGCGCGTCGATCGGTCCGGTGATCTCCAGGTCGGCAGCCACCTGCGTCAGCCCCATCCCCGTGACCAGTTTGCGCACCGCCGGCCCCCCCCCCCCCGGGGGGGGGGGCGGGGGTTGCCGCGGACCCACATGCCGTACGGGCGGCCCGCAACGGCGTCCAGACACGGGTAGTACACGGTGTCGAAGAAGTGTTTGAGCGCGCCCGACATGTATCCGAAGTTCGCGGGAGTACCGAACAGGTAACCGTCGGCCGCAAGCACGTCCGGGACGGTCGCGCCGAGGGCGGGCACCACACGCACCGTCACCCCGTCGATGTCGGGGTCGTTCGCCCCCGCCAGCACCGCTTCGAGCAGCTCGCGCGTCGCCGGAGACGGCGTGTGGTGGACGACGAGCAGCGTCCGGTCCGTGGCGTCGGTTCGTTCGGGTTGTTCGGTCACAGGCGAAGACTACGACGGGGACGTTGGCCGAGCCGCGATACCGCGCCCGCTACGTCGTGCTGTCGCGTTCTGCTTTTTCGAGGGCAACCGCCCGGCGCATCGTCTCGCGGGCACGGCCCCGGTCGCCCGCATAGTCGTAGGCGCGCGCCAGCCGGTAGGAGTTCCGCCAATTGTCGGGATCGGCTTCCCATTCCCGTTTGACGGTCTCGAACAGGGCGTCCGCCGCGTCGCGGTCGATCTTTCCGGACGGCCGTCGCGGAAGGTCGGTGACATCGAGTTCGAGACCTTCCTCGTGGATGCGCTGCGCAAGCTGCTGGTGCTGCCAGCCCGCACGCAGACTGGCGTACACGATCCAGACTCCGACGAGCGGGAGCAGCAACACGCCGATACCCAGCCCGACCGCGGCGACGCCGCCGGACCGGACGAGTTCGACTCCGCGGCTGCCGAGCAACACGAAGTAGAAGGCGAGCGCGGCGACGATGAACGCGATCGGTACGAGGACCTTGACGAGATCTTTTTTCACAGGTCGAGGAGGGGGTCGATGCCCAGCGTCAGGCCGGGACGGGAAGCGATCTCGCGGACTGCGAGGAGTACGCCCGGTGCGAACGAGGAACGGTCGATGGAATCGTGGCGGATCGTCAGCGTCTCACCCTGGGTTCCCAGCAACACCTCCTGGTGCGCGACCAGCCCGGCGAGACGCACCGAGTGCACCCGCACCCCGTCGACGTCGGCGCCGCGCGCACCGTCGAGTTCGGTGGTCGTGGCATCGGGGCTGCGTCCCACGCCTGCGGCGGCACGTGCCTCGGCGATGAGTTCCGCGGTGCGGTAGGCGGTGCCGGACGGCGCATCGGCCTTGTTGGGATGATGCAGTTCGATGACCTCGACGGAGTCGAAGAATCGGGCGGCGGCCTGCGCGAAGCGCATCGACAGCACCGCGCCGATCGCGAAGTTGGGAGCGATGAGCACACCGACGCCGGGCTGATCGGCGAGGCGGCTGCGGACCTGCGCGAGGCGGTCGTCGTCGAAGCCGGTGGTGCCCACGACGGCGTGGATGCCGTGGTCGATCAGGAACTGCAGGTTGCCCATGACCACGTCGGGGTGCGTGAAATCCACGACGACCTGCGTGCCGGAGGTCACGAAGTCGTCGAGGCTGTCGCCTCGGTCCACCGCTGCGACGAGTTCGAGGTCGGGGGCCGCCTCGACTGCCGCGCAGATGGCCTGGCCGACTTTGCCCTTGGCCCCGAGCACACCCACCCGAACTGCTGCTGCGTTCACTTTGCCGTCCACGACCTTCCCGTCACGTCTTTCCGAGGAAAGCGTACGCAACCGGGGTTGTGGTCTGCACGGGTGGTCACCGCGACGGCGCAGGTGACCGGCAGGCGGAACAGGGTCAGCCGACGATGTCGCGCACCGCGGCGGGGAGATCCCGCGGGCGCCGGTACGGCCCGACCACCGCGGCCGCGAACGGACGGTGCAGTAGTTCGGCTGCGACCTCACGCACCTGTTCCGACGACACGGTCGCGATGCGCTCGAGGGTCTCGGTGAGGCTCCAGTGCCGGCCGTAGTTCAGCTCGCTGCGTCCGATGCGGTGCATCCGCGCCCCGGTGTCTTCGAGACCGAGGACCAGACCACCGCGCAACGAGCCTTTGGCGCGAGCGCATTCCGCGTCGGTGATGCCGTCCTTCGCGACGGCGCCGAGCACCTCGCGGATCACGGCCGCGACCTCGGAGAGATTCTCGGGCTGGCACCCGGCGTACACGGAGAACGCGCCGGTGTCGGCGAAGGTGTCGATACCGGAGTAGACGGAGTACGCCAGACCCCGCTTCTCGCGCACCTCCTGGAACAACCGTGAGCTCAACCCGCCGCCGATCGCGGCGTTGAGCACCGACAGTGCCCAGCGGCGGTCGTCGTGCCGGCCGAAGGAACGAACGCCGAGCGAGAGGTGCGACTGCTCGCCGTCGTGCTCGGTGATGCTCAGGGTGGGTGTGGTGCGCAGTTCGAGCCGGCCTTCCCGGCGCGGCACCGGCCCGCCTGTGCCGTCCAGGTGCCCGGCGAAGGCGCGGCGGACGAGTTCGACGGTGTGCTCGTGGTCGACGTTGCCGGCGACCGCGACGACCATCCGCTGCGGGGTGTACCTGCGCACGTGGAAGGAGTGCAGCTGAGCGCGGGTCATCGCCTCGATGGAGTCGACGGAACCGATGATGGGACGGCCGATGGGGTGATCTCCGTACAGCGCGGTCAGGAAGGAGTCACCGAGGAGATCCTCGGGATCGTCGTCGCGCATCGAGATCTCCTCGAGGACGACCTGCCGTTCGACGTCCACGTCGGCGCTGCGGCACCGGCCCCGTAACACCACGTCGGCGACGACGTCGACTGCGAGCGGAAGATCGTCGTCGAGGACGTGCGCGTAGTAGCAGGTGTGTTCCTTGCTGGTGAACGCGTTGAGTTCGCCGCCCGCCCCGTCGATGAGCTCCGCGATGTCGAGGGCCGTGCGCGTCGGGGTGGATTTGAACAGCAGGTGCTCGAGAAAGTGTGCCGCGCCGGCGACGGACGGTTGTTCGTCGCGGGAGCCGATTCCGACCCACACGCCGACCGCCGCCGATCGCACGCCCGGCACGTGCTCGGTGACCACTCGCACGCCTCCGGGCAGAACGGTGCGGCGAACGCCGGAATCCACTGCGGGGGCGGAAGCGGTATCGGAAGGAGAAACGTGCCGGGTGGGAGCCATGTGTGAGTTCTACGGTCCTGCGGTCGGGGTCCGGCACATACGTCCGGGAACGGAACATCACACGATACATGCGCGGGCGGATCCGGCGACGGTCACCAACCGCGGCGCCGGGGCTGGGAGCCGACCAGCTGACCCTCTCGCGCCTCTCCCCTGCTCCGGTAGACGATGTACGGGCGGAACAGATATCCCACCGGTGCGCTGAATGCGTGGACGAGCCGGGTGAACGGCCAGATCGCGAACAGCACCAGACCGATCAGGGTGTGGATCTGGAACGACACCGGCGCCTCGACGAGGAGTTCGCCGCGTGGCTGCAGGATCCAGATGGACCGGAACCACGGCGATACGGTGTCGCGGTAATTGTGTTCGCCGACCACTCCCGCGCCCATGAGGGTGGTGGCGAGACCCGCGACGATCGCGGCGACCAGGACTACGTACATGACCTTGTCGTTGAGGGTGGTCGCGGAGTACACCGGGCCGTTGGTACGCCGGCGGTAGATGAGCAGGCACACCCCGATGAGGGTCGCGGCGCCGGCGATGGTCCCGAGCACGAGAGCTTGGACGTGGTACGCGTGCTGGCTGATCCCTATCGCGTACGTCCACTGTTTCGGGATCAGCAAGCCGATGACGTGGCCGATGATCACCACCAGAATGCCGAAATGGAACAGCGGACTGCCGATGCGCAGCAGCCTGCTCTCGTAGAGCTGTGACGAGCGGGTGGTCCAGCCGAACTTGTCGTATCGGTACCGCCACCACGTGCCGACGATCAGGATCGCGAGTGTCACGTACGGCACGATGTCCCAGAAGATTGCACCCGCGCTCATCGTTTACGGCCCTTCTCGTCGGTCGTGGGCGTCCCGGCGTGGCGGAACGGTCAGGGTGAACGGCTGCAGGCCGATCGCCTCGGCCGGAGGTCCGGCGTGCATCAGCCGGCGGGCCCGTTGTTCCTGGGCCTCGTCCACAGGAGGCAGCGTGGCGCACACCGCGGCGACGGTGTCCGCGTACGGCGAATCGTCGCCGACCAGCGCGCGATGCAGGACGTCGATCGGTACCCGGTGCGCGACGAGCAGCCGTTCTCCCGCCTCGGGTGCGACGGTGGCCGCGAACTCGAGGACCACCGGGAGGTGGTCGGGCGCCTCGCCGACCGGAGGTTCGGCGCCCGCCTCCCGATAGGTCTGCACGAACGCGTGGATTTCCGATCCCCGGTTGCGTGTGTCTCCCGCGGTCCAGTAGGTCAGGTACATCGTCGAGCGCCGACGCAGGTCGAACGTGTCGACATACGCCTGGGCCGCATCGAGCAGGCTGCTACGACGCAGGTACGCGGCGGTCCGGGTGAGCCGGCCGCGCGCGGGCTCGTCGATGTGGTCGACGAGTGCCTCGACGGTGTCGAGACGCTCCGCCATCTGCTCGTCCGGATACGCCAGCAGCAACGAGGCCGCCTGGTGGACGAGCCGGGTCTGCAACCGGCGAGCGGGATCCTCTCGGCGTGACGCCCGCCGGAACAATGTCACCGCCGCTCCTCGCCGTCGCCGGGCCAGGCACCCGGGAACAGACCCGTGGGCGCTCCTTTGCCGTCCCAGTTCAGCAGATTGACGCGGGAGGGCTCGCGCTCGTTGACCGCGAGGCCTTCCGTGGTCTGTCGCTCTGCGAGCGCGTGGAACGTTTCCACCGCGACCGGGACGGGTCCGCCGCTCGACTCACCGAAGGGCCCGGACTCGTACATTCCCGGTCCACCGTCGAACGACAGAGAGCAGTCCGTGGCGGATTCCTCGAGCTTGTGTCCTTCGGTCGCATAGGCCGTCGGGATCACGTAGCGCTCTTCGTACTTGGCGAGGGCGAGCAACCGGTACATCTCGTAGATCTGCTCCTCCGTCATGCCCACGGACTCCGGGATATGCGGCTGGGTGTCGCGACCGAGGTTGATGTCGCGCATATACGACCGCATCGCGGCGAGCCGTTGCAGGACGGCTTCCACGGACGCGGTGTCCCCCGCTGTGAACAGCTCCGCGAGGTAGCGGATGGGAATGCGCAACGACTCGAGTGCTCCGAACAGGTTTCCGAGATCTTCCCCGTCGTGACCGTCGCGGCTGACCGCGTCGACGACCGGCGACAGCGGCGGCACGTACCAGACCATCGGCATGGTCCGGTACTCCGGATGCAAGGGCAGCGCGACCTTGTAGACGTTGATCAGCGAGTAGATCGGTGACTTCTGTGCGCCGGCGATCCAGTCGTCGGAAATCCCTTCGGCCCGGGCCCCCGCGATGACCTCCGGATCGTGGGGGTCGAGCAGGACCTGACGCTGGGCTTCGTAGAGATCCTGTTCGTTCTCCACCGCCGCCGCGTCGAGCACCCGGTCGGCGTCGTAGAACACCAGCCCGATGTAGCGCAGACGCCCGACGCAGGTTTCGGCACACACCGTCGGTAGCCCGACCTCGATGCGGGGATAACAGAACGTGCACTTCTCGGCTTTGCCGGTCTTGTGATTGAAATAGACCTTCTTGTACGGGCATCCGGAGATGCACATCCGCCAGCCGCGGCACCGGTCCTGGTCGACGAGGACGATGCCGTCCTCCGAGCGCTTGTAGATCGCTCCGGACGGGCACGACGCGACACACGACGGGTTGAGGCAGTGCTCGCAGATCCGGGGCAGGTAGAACATGAACGTCTCTTCGAGCGACGTCTTGACCTCTTCGTTGATCTTAGCCAGGATCGGGTCGTCCGGAACGATCTCGGGCGAGCCCGCCAGGTTGTCGTCCCAGTTGGCCGACCACTCCACTTTCATCGGTTCGCCGCTGAGGAGACTGCGCGGTCGCGCCACCGGGATGTTCTCCCCCGCAGGGGCGTTGGTGAGGGTCTCGTAGTCGTACGTCCACGGTTCGTAGTAGTCGTCGATCGACGGCATCTTGGGGTTGGAGAAGATCCGGCTGAGCTTGTGGAGGCGGCCGCCGTCGCGCAGCCGAATCCTGCCCTTCTTGTCCCTGATCCAGCCGCCGCGCCACTTGTCCTGATCCTCGTAGGTGCGGGGGTACCCCTGACCCGGACGGGTCTCCACGTTGTTGAACCAGACGTACTCGGTTCCGGAACGGTTGGTCCAGGTCTGTTTACAGGTCACCGAGCACGTGTGACACCCGATGCACTTGTCGAGGTTCATGACCATCGCCATCTGTGCCATGACCTTCATGAGTGCCCCCGTCCGTGGGGTCCGATGGTGTACATCAGTACGTCACCTCCTGAGACCGGCGGCGCACGACCGTGACTTCGTCGCGCTGGTTGCCGGTCGGTCCGAGATAGTTGAAGGCATACGAGGTCTGGGCGTAGCCGCCCGCCAGATGACTCGGTTTCATCAGGATCCGCGTGATCGAATTGTGGATCCCGCCACGCTTTCCGGTGGTTTCGGTGAGCGGGACATCGATGACGCGTTCCTGCGCGTGGTAGACGAACACCACGCCCTCGGGCATGCGCTGCGACACGATGGCCCGGCACACCACCACGCCGTTGCGGTTCACGGCCTCGATCCAGTCGTTGTCGCGCACCGAGATCTTCGCCGCGTCCGCCGGACTCATCCACATCGTCGGTCCGCCGCGCGAGAGCGAGAGCATGAACAGGTTGTCCTGATACTCCGAGTGGATCGACCATTTCGAATGCGGGGTCAGGTATCTCACCGTCAGCCCCACTCCGTCACCGGTACCGAGGGATGTCTCACCGAACAGACGGTTCATGTCCAGCGGGGGCCGGTAGGTCGGAAGTTGCTCGCCCATCTCCTCGATCCAGTCGTGGTCGAGGTAGAAGTGCATCCGGCCGGTGAGGGTGTGGAACGGTTTGAGTTCCTCGATGTTGGTGGTGAAGGGTGCGTAGCGGCGACCACCTGTTTCGCTGCCCGACCATTCCGGGCTCGTGACCACCGGTACCGGCCGGGCCTGCGTGTCGGCGTAGGTGATCCGGCGTTCCTCACTGCCTTCGGCGAGGTGGACGAGCCTGCGCCCGGTTCGCTTCTCGAGTTCGCGATACCCCTGCACGGCGAGCCGGCCGTTCGACGCCCCGGACAGCGCGAGAATCACGTCGCACATCCGTTCCGCAGTGGTGATCGCCGGGCGCCCGGCGGCGGCACCGGAATCCATGACGCCGAACTTGACGGCGAGTTCGGCGACCTCCTGGTCGGGGTGGGTGGTCACCCCCTTGGTGGTCAGCCCTGCCGACTCCGCGAGCGGCCCGAGCGTGGCCCACTTGTCGGCGACGGCGGTGTAATCCCGCTCGACGACCACGAGAGGCCCCATGGTCTTCCCCGGGATGGGCACTTCACCGGTTTTCCTCCAGTCGTTCTCCGTTCCACCGGGATACGCCATCGCACCGGGCGTGTCGTGCTGGAGCGTCCCCATCACCACATCGGTCCGCGTCCCCAGATGCGTGCGTGCCAGGGCGCTGAACGCCTTCGCGACCGCACCGAACGCCTCGTAGTCCGAGCGGGTCTCCCAGGGAGGATCGATCGCGGGACTGAACGCGTGCACGTAGGGGTGCATGTCGGTACTCGACAGGTCGCCCTTCTCGTACCAGGTCGCCGCGGGCAGCACGACATCCGAGAACAGCGTCGTCGACGTCATCCGGAAGTCGATGGACATGAGCATGTCGAGTTTGCCGCCGGGGACGTCCTCCGGCCAGGCGACGTCGTTCGGACGCAGATCCGGCGTGGCCTTCGCACCCTGAGTGTTCGAGTCGGTACCCAGCAGATGCTGCAGGAAGTACTCGTTGCCCTTGCTGGAGGAGCCGAGAAGATTCGAGCGCCACACACTCAGCACGCGCGGCCAGTTACGCGGCGACCCGGGATCGGTGACGGCGAGTTTCACCGTCCCCTGGGCAAGTTGCTCGGCGACATACTCGGGGATGTCGCGACCGGCCGCACGGGCCTCGTCCGCCAGATCGTGTGTGTTGCGGTCGAACTGGGGATAGAACGGCGACCATCCCATCGCGACGGCCGACGCCATCACGTCCATGGTGTGCTTGTCCCGGAAGCGCCCCCGCGACAGCGGGCTCGAGAGGGCGTCCGCCCGGTACCCGTCGTACTTCCACTGGTCGGTGTGCACGTACCAGTACGAGGTGCCCGCCATCTGACGAGGTGGCCTGCTCCAGTCGGTGGCCATCGCCATCGTGGCCCACCCGGTGGCGGTTCGGCACTTCTCCTGCCCGACGTAGTGCGCCCAGCCGCCGCCGTTGCGTCCCATCGCTCCGGTCAGGAGCAGCAGGGACAGCACGGCCCGGTAGGTCGCGTCGCCGTGGAACCACTGGCAGATTCCGGCTCCCATGATGATCATGGAGCGCCCGCCCGATTCCTCGGAGTTTCGCGCGAGTTCCCGGGCCACCCGGATCGCTTGCGCCGCAGACACTCCGGTGATCGATTCCTGCCACGCCGGCGTGTAGGGCGTCGACGGATCGTCATACCCGGTCGGCCACTGCCCGGGCAGATTCAACTCTGCCCGCTGCACGCCGTATTGGGCGAGCATCAGGTCGAACACCGTGCAGACCAGGTGCTCACCCACCCGGCGGACCGGCACACCGCGCTCGAGGCTTCCGCCCCGACCGTCGATCGTGTCGAAACTCGGCAGATGCACGGCGAGGACCTCCGCTGCGCCGCCGGCCGGCGGTGCCACCGTGAGGGCGGGCGACAGGTCACCCAGTTCGAGGTTCCACTTGCCGATACCCTCCTCGCCGTAGCGGAATCCGAGGGAACCGTGAGGAACCGTCACGCTGTCGGTGGCGCTGTCGAGCAGCACGGGCTTGAACGCGGCGTTCTCCACGTCCTGCCCGAGGTCGGCCGCGGTGAGGTTCTTGCCCGCCACCCACTTTCCGCCGCGCTCTTCGAGTTTCACCAGGAAGGGCAGATCGGTGTACTGCGCGGAGAAGTCCGTGAAGAAAGGTACGGGCTTCTCGACGTAGCACTCGCGCAGCAGGACGTGGCCCATCGCCATCGCCAGGGCACCGTCGGTTCCGGCAGCACACGGCATCCACTCGTCCGCGAACTTCGTGTTGTCCGCGTAGTCCGGGCTGATCGCGACAACCTTGGTCCCGCGGTACCGCACCTCCGTCATCCAGTGTGCGTCGGGGGTACGGGTCACCGGGACGTTGGAACCCCACATCAACAGGTACGACGCGTCCCACCAGTCGCCCGATTCGGGGACGTCGGTCTGGTCCCCGAAGACCTGCGGGGAGGCGACCGGCAGGTCCGCGTACCAGTCGTAGAACGAGGTCATGGCGCCACCGACCAGTTCGACGAACCGGGAACCGGCTGCGTGCGACACCATCGACATGGCGGGAATCGGGGAGAAACCGGCGATGCGGTCGGGCCCGTACTCCTTGATGGTGTGCACGTGGGACGCGGCGACCATTTCGGTGGCTTCGGCCCAGGTGACCCGCACCAGCCCGCCCTTGCCTCGCGCACGCTGGTACCGGCGCCGGCGTTCCGGGTCGTTCTGAATGTCCGCCCACGCCAGTACCGGATCACCGAGACGCTGTTTGGCCTCGCGATACATCTCGACGAGAACTCCGCGCGCGTACGGGTACCGCACCCGTGTCGGAGAGTAGGTGTACCAGGAGAAGGCCGCTCCTCGGGGGCAACCGCGCGGTTCGTACTCGGGGCGGTCCGCTCCCACCGTGGGATAGTCCGTCTCCTGGGTTTCCCAGGTGATGATCCCGTCCTTGACGTAGATCTTCCACGAGCACGAACCGGTGCAGTTCACGCCGTGTGTCGATCGCACCACCTTGTCGTGGCTCCACCGGTCGCGGTAGAAGATGTCACCTGCTCTGCCGCCCTGGTGCGTGATGCTGCGGGTGTCGGCGGATTCTTCGCCACGCGTGAAGAACCGGCCGCTGCGGACCATCAGTTCCTCGAGCGTCCCACCCACGGCGACTTTGTCCGTAGTCACGTGCTCTCCTCCGGTTGCCTGTGTGGAGCGTCCCGCGATGTGGCAGGTTCACGTGCCTTGAGCCAGACCGCGGTGTAGACCAGTGCGATGAGAGCCGCCGCGACCAGGAGCAACAGACCCACGGTGTAGTCGTTGCCCACCGGGTCGTAGGTTGCGCCCATGACCAGCGGCGGGAAGTATCCGCCGAGGCCACCCGCCGCCGCGACGATGCCGGTGACACTGCCGACGGACTGGGCGGGCGAACGCCGCGCCACCCAGGCGAACACGCCTCCGGTACCGATACCGAGGAAGATCGCCATCGAGATGAAGACGACGGCCGACCAGAAGTCCGGGGGCGGTTTGAACGTCGCGAGGAACGCGGTCACGGCAGTGCCCGCGAAGGACGCGAGAACCACGTACTTCGGCGGTATCCGGTCGGACAGTGCACCACCGATGGGCCGGGCGATCACCGCGGCGACGGCGAACCCCGCCGTGCGGGTACCGGCGTCGACCGCGGAGAACTCGTACACCGTCCTGATGTAGGTGGGCAGGTAGCTGCTGAACGCGACGAAACCACCGAAGACTATGGCATACAGGAACGACATTTCCCAGGTGACGCGGAGTTTGCATGCCGCAAGGAATTTGGGCACCACCGGCTGGGTGTTGGGAACGAATGCGGGCGCGTTCCTCATGACGGTCACACACAACACCGCGGTCAGCGCCAGCACCACTGCGATGATCACGTGGGTGGCGACCAGCCCGAACCATCCGACGAAACGCGGCGTGAAGAAGGCCGACAGTGCCGTGCCGACCATGCCCGCACCGAATACACCCGTGGCGAAACCACGACGAGACGGGTCGTACCAGTTGTTGGCGAACGGGATCCCGACGGCAAAAATCGTGCCGGCGATTCCCAGGAAGAATCCGAAGACGAGCAGCAGCGGGTACGAGCCGGCGCTGCCCGCGAAACCGACCGCGAGGACCGGCAGTATCGACGCGAGGGTGATCGCGATGAACATGACCCTGCCGCCGTAGCGGTCCGTGAGGGCGCCCACCACGATCCTGCCGAGCGACCCCACGAGGATCGGGGTCGCCACGAGCATCGACGTCTCGGAGCTGCTCAGCGACATGTCGCCGGCGTAGGTGGTGGACAGCGGTCCGATCAGGTTCCAGGCCCAGAAGTTCATGGCCGACACCCAGGTCGCCAGTGCCAGGTTGACTCCTGGGCGCGCCCCGATTCCTGAGGCTGTAACCGTGCTCACACCACCAGGGAACACCCTCGGCAGAATCGCCGTACGCCTTTTGCCGAAAGGTTTACACCGGGGCGGGCCTCGATTCTCGTGGGGTGCCGAACCGGCGGCGACGCTCCGCCGCAGGTCTGGTCAGCGCCCGGTCTAGCCCCCTCACAACGACACCGCGCGCTGTTCCCGCCCCGAAGGGAAGGAACAGCGCGCGGTGATTGCCTGTCCCGGAGCCGGTGGCTACCGGGAGGAGCCGATCAGGACTCGGTGGCTGCCTCGGCCGGAGCGGCCTCGGCGGCGGCGTCGTCCTCGACGGGCACGAGGCTGATCTTGCCCCGGTTGTCGATATCGGCGATCTCGACCCGCAGCTTGGACCCGACGCTCACGACGTCTTCGACCTTCGCGATGCGCTTGCCGTTGCCGAGCTTGCTGATGTGCACCAGACCGTCACGGCCCGGGAGCAGGGAGACGAACGCACCGAACGCCGTGGTCTTGACCACGGTGCCGAGGAAACGCTCGCCGACCTTCGGCAGCTGCGGATTGGCGATGGCGTTGATCTTGTCGATCGCTGCCTGCGCGGACGGACCGTCCGCAGCTCCGACGTACACGGTGCCGTCGTCCTCGATGGAGATGTTGGCGCCGGTCTCCTCGGTGATCGAGTTGATCATCTTGCCCTTGGGCCCGATGACCTCGCCGATCTTGTCGATCGGAACCTTGATCGTGGTGATGCGCGGCGCGAACGGGCTCATCTCGTCCGGAGCGTCGATGGCCTCGGCCATGACCTCGAGGATCGTGGCGCGCGCGTCGTGTGCCTGCGACAGCGCACCCGCGAGCACCTGCGACGGGATTCCGTCGAGCTTGGTGTCGAGCTGCAGCGCGGTGACGAAATCCTTCGTTCCGGCGACCTTGAAGTCCATGTCGCCGAAGGCGTCTTCGGCTCCGAGGATGTCGGTCAGTGCCACGTAGCGGATCTCACCGTCGACCTCGTCCGAGACCAGGCCCATCGCGATACCCGCGACCGGAGCCTTGAGCGGAACACCGGCGTTGAGCAGCGACAGGGTCGAGGCGCACACCGAACCCATCGACGTGGAACCGTTGGAGCTCAACGCTTCCGACACCTGACGGATCGCGTACGGGAACTCTTCCTGGCTCGGGAGCACCGGCACGAGTGCCCGCTCCGCGAGGGCGCCGTGGCCGATCTCGCGACGCTTCGGCGAACCGACGCGGCCGGTCTCACCGGTCGAGTACGGCGGGAAGTTGTAGTGGTGCATGTAGCGCTTGCTGGTCTCCGGGCCGAGCGAGTCGACCTGCTGAGCCATCTTGACCATGTCGAGGGTGGTGATACCCATGATCTGGGTCTCGCCACGCTCGAACAGCGCCGAACCGTGTGCACGGGGAACGACGGCGACCTCGGCCGAGAGTGCACGGATGTCCGTGATCCCGCGCCCGTCGATACGGAACTGGTCACGCAGGATGCGCTGGCGAACCAGCTTCTTGGTCAGCGCGCGGAAGGCCGCGCCGATCTCCTTCTCGCGGCCCTCGAACTTCGGGCCGACCTGCTCGAGAACCTCGACCTTGATCTCGTCGGTGCGCTCGTCACGCTGCTGCTTGCCGGCGATGGTCAGCGCCTCGGCCAGCTTCGTCGACGCCGCAGCCTCGACCTCGGCGTACACGTCGTCCGCGTAGGCCGGGAACAGCGGGAAGTCGCCGGTCGGCTTCGCGGCAGCGACAGCGAGCTGCTGCTGAGCGACGCAGAGACGGGCGATGAACGGCTTGGCGGCCTCGAGGCCCTGCGCGACGATCGCTTCGGTCGGCGCCTGTGCGCCGCCCTCGACGAGTGCGATGACGTTCTCGGTGGCCTCCGCCTCGACCATCATGATCGCGACATCAGCGGTGTCCGGGTTGTCCGCACCGCCGACGATGCGGCCCGCGACCACCATGTCGAACACGGCGTTCTCGAGCTGCTCGACCGTCGGGAAGGCAACCCACTGGCCGGCCTTGTTGTCGTCGGACGTGATGAGTGCGACACGCACACCGCCGACGGGTCCGGAGAACGGCAGTCCGGCGAGCTGCGTCGACGCCGACGCCGCGTTGATCGCGACCACGTCGTACAGGTCGTTCGGGTTCAGGCTCAGAACCGTGACGACGACCTGGATCTCGTTGCGCAGACCGTCCACGAAGGACGGGCGCAGCGGCCGGTCGATCAAGCGGCACGTGAGGATCGCGTCGGTGGAGGGACGGCCCTCGCGACGGAAGAACGAGCCCGGGATGCGCCCGGCAGCGTACATACGCTCTTCGACATCCACCGTGAGCGGGAAGAAGTCGAAGTGCTCCTTGGGGTGCTTCGACGCGCTGGTGGCCGACAGCAGCATGGTCTCGTCGTCGAGGTAGGCGACGACGGCGCCGGCGGCCTGCTGTGCGAGGCGACCGGTCTCGAAACGGATCGTGCGGGTGCCGTAGGCACCGTTGTCGAGTGTCGCGACGGCTTCGTAGACGCCTTCGTCGGTCTCGACTGCGGAATTGCTTGTCATCTTTGTATCTTCTCTTCCCTCTTCGTCTTCGCCGTACCCGCGCGGGCTCCACGGCCCCCTTGGCCGTGGTAGCGCACCGATTCACGGAGGCGGTCGTCGATCGAAACCCTCCGGCGGGGGCGTCTCTTACGGACGCCGTGCCCGGACCGGAAAGTCACTACCGAGGACCGACACCATCGGTGCATACGGTTCACCGCCGTCGGCGGTGTGGCGTGCCGGCTATACCGGCACAAACACCGATAGCCAACGGGGCCCAGTGTAGTGGGTGCCCCGTTGGCTGTCGGAAAAGATCAGCGGATGCAGATCGTGTCGCTTCTCGGCTGCGTCAGCGACGCAGGCCCAGACGCTGGATGAGCGAGCGGTAACGCTCGACGTCGACCTTCTCGACGTACTTCAGCAGGCGGCGACGACGACCGACCAGCAGCAGCAAGCCGCGGCGGGAGTGGTGGTCGTGCTTGTGCTGCTTGAGGTGCTCGGTGAGGTCGACGATGCGCTTGGTGAGCATCGCAACCTGAGCCTCGGGCGACCCGGTATCGGTCTCGTGCAGGCCGTATTCGCCGAGGATCGACTTCTTCTGTTCGGTGGTCAATGCCACTGGTAGTTCTCCTGAACAACTGACGTCCGCGTGACAGATAGCGGACCGGGTCCGCCGGTGCGGCCGCCGCGAACCGCAGCACACACCAGCGGTCGATATTACCAGAGCCGCGCCCGCCCCCCGCGCGCCCGCCTCTCCCGTACGTTCGGCCGACGGGGATACCCGGCGGCCGGTACATGCGGTCAGCCGGCAGCGAGTACCTCGCGCACGCGGTCGGCATCGCGGTGCATCGCAGAAATCAGCGCCTCCACGGAATCGAACTTCTCCATGCCGCGCAGCCGTTCGACGAAGTCCACCGCCACGTGCTGACCGTAGAGATCGGCTTCCTCGTCGAGGACGTATGCCTCGACGGTGCGCTTGCGTCCGGAGAACGTGGGATTGGTTCCGACGGACACCGCGGCCATGTACCGCTCCCCGACCGAGACACCGTCGACGGGTGATCCCGAGCCGAGCACGGTGAACCATGCGGCGTAGACGCCGTCGGCCGGGATAGCGGCGTACATCGGCGGCGCGACGTTCGCGGTCGGGAAGCCGAGCCCGCGCCCTCTCCCGTCGCCGTGCACGACGACTCCTTCGACGCGATGAGGGCGGCCGAGCGCATCGGCCGCCGCAGCGACATCACCGGCGTCGACACAGGACCGGATGTAGGTCGAGGAGAACGTGACGGCGTGCTCGGCGACGAGGGTCAGGCCCTGCACCGCGAAACCGGATCGCGCGCCGATCGAGCGCAGGAGGTCGACGGTGCCGGCCGCCTTCTTGCCGAAGGTGAAGTTCTCCCCCACGACCACTTCCGCGACATGGAGTCGTTCGACGAGGATCTCGTGGGCGTACCGCTCCGGCGAGAGCTTCATGAATTCGGGGGTGAACGGCACGACGCAGAACACGTCGATTCCCAGTTCCTCCGCCAGCTCGGCGCGCCGCGCCAGTGTCGTCAGCTGCGCGGGGTGACTTCCCGGCCGCACGACCTCCATGGGGTGTGGATCGAACGTCATGAGCACGCTCGGGACACCTCGTTCCGTCGCGGCTTTCACAGCGCTCGAAATCAGCTGCTGGTGCCCCCGGTGTACGCCGTCGAACACCCCGATCGTCACCACACAACGACCCCAGTCCGCAGGTATCTCGTCCAGACCTCGCCATCTCTGCACATCGGCAGCCTACGGCGCACGCGCCGGTCGGTCATCCTCGACCGGCTCCGTAGCCCACGTGGACAACATCCGGCACCCGAATGCATAATTTCGGTGTGCCGAAGATTTCCATTGGATGGGTCAAAACCGCCGTTCTGGCGGCTGCTGCCGTCGCCCTCACCGCCTGCACCTCACCGACGGACGCCGACGAGCGGCCGTTCGCCCTCACCACGTTCACCGTGATCGCCGACATGACCCGCGCCGTCGCCGGAGACCATGTGCGCGTCGAATCCATCACGAAACCGGGCGCCGAGGTCCACGGCTACGAGCCCACTCCCAGCGACCTCCGCAACGCCGCCGACGCCGATCTCGTCCTGGACAACGGACTCGGGCTCGAGCGCTGGTTCGAACAGTTCCTCGAAGACGCCGACGCCTCGCACGTCGTCCTCAGCGACGGCATCGAACCGGTGTACATCACCGGAGACAGCTACGCCGGGCAAACCAATCCGCACGCGTGGATGTCACCGCTCACCGCGCAGATCTATGTCGACAACATCGCCGCCGCGTTGTCCGATCTCGCACCCGAACACGCGGACGACTTCGCGGCGAACGCATCCACGTACAAAGCCGAACTCGCGGCGCTCCACGACGAACTGATCGCCGGTGTCTCGGCACTACCGGAGGAGCAGCGAGCCCTCGTGACGTGTGAGGGCGCGTTCAGTTATCTGGCGCGCGACGCAGGGTTGCGGGAGGCCTACCTGTGGCCGGTCAACGCGGACCAGCAGGGCACGCCCCAGCAGGTCGCCCGGACCGTCGACTTCGTGCGCGAGAACCGGGTCCCCGCGGTGTTCTGCGAATCGACCGTGTCGGACAAGGCGCAGCAGCAGGTCGCGGCGGACACCGGGGCGCGGTTCGGCGGCACCCTCTACGTCGATTCGCTGTCCGGCCCGGACGGTCCCGTCCCCACCTACCTGGACCTGCTGCGGCACGACATCTCGACGATCACGGCAGGATTGACACGATGACGGCACCTGCACTGGACATCGATACGGTCACCGTCCGCTACGACACCGTCACCGCGCTCGACCGGGTGTCCCTGAGCTTGTCGCCGGGAACGGTGTGTGGTCTGGTCGGAACCAACGGCTCGGGCAAGTCGACCCTGTTCAAAACGATCATGGGTCTGGTCCGGCCGGTGTCGGGGCGCGTGTCCATCGCGGGCGAATCCACGGTGGTCGCGCGGCGGACCGGCGCAGTGGCATATGTGCCGCAATCGGAGGCCGTCGACTGGGATTTCCCGATCGGGGTGCGGGAAGTGGTGATGACCGGCCGCTACGGTCACCAGGGATTCATGCGCCGGCCCCGGCCGGCGGACCGCGCGGCAGTCGAGTCCGCACTCGACCGCGTCGGCATGACCGACTACGCGACACGGCAGATCGGCCAGCTCTCCGGAGGACAGCGCAAACGCGTGTTCGTGGCGCGCGCGATCGCGCAGGAAGCTCCGCTGCTCCTGCTCGACGAACCGTTCGCCGGCGTGGACGCGAAGACGCAACAGGCACTGACAGCGGTGATCCGGGACCTCGCGGCCTCGGGACGCGCAGTCCTGGTCGCCACGCACGACCTCACCGGACTGCCGGTTCTCTGCGACGAAGCCGTCCTGCTGCAACGACGCCTCCTCGTCCACGGTCCACCCGAGGAGGTGCTGCGTCCCGAGAACCTGGCGCTCGCATTCGGCGCTTCCCCCACCGAGTCGCCGGCAAGTGCGCCGGTCGCGCGAGAGGTGCAGTGATGGTGGATCTCCTTGTCGATCCTCTGCAGTACGGATTCATGCAGCGCGCGCTGATCGTGGCGGTCGCCGCCACAGTGGTGTGCGCGTTGCTCAGCTGCTGGCTCGTCCTGATCGGCTGGTCGCTCATGGGCGATGCCGTCTCGCACGCGGTCCTGCCCGGTGTCGTACTCGCCTATCTCGTCGGCGCACCCTTCGCGCTCGGCGCCCTGCTGTTCGCCGGGATCGCGGTTGCCTTGATCGGACTCGTGCGCAGCACGAGCCGGGTGAAAGAAGACGCGGCGATCGGCATCGTGTTCACCACGCTCTTCGCGCTCGGTGTCGTGCTGATCTCGAAGAATCCCAGCCAGGTCGATCTGAACCACGTACTTTTCGGCAACCTGCTCGGACTCGCCTCGAGCGACGTCTGGCAGGTCTCGGCGCTCGCGGCGGTCGTGCTGATCGTGCTGGTCGTCAAACGCCGCGACCTGACGTTGTTCGCGTTCGACCGGGTGCAGGCGCACGCCCTGGGTATCTCGCCCGGCAGGTTGTCGGCTCTGCTGCTCGCACTCCTGGCCGTGACCATCGTCAGCGCGATCCAGGCCGTCGGCGTCATTCTGGTCGTGGCGATGCTCATCATTCCGGGCGCAACCGCGTACCTGCTCACCGACCGTCTCGCGCGGATGCTCGTCATCGCCCCCGTCCTTGCGGTCGCGGCCTCGGTGGTCGGGGTGTACACGAGCTACTACACCGACGCCGCGACCGGTGGTGTCGTGGTGCTGGCGCAGGCAGTGGTGTTCGCAGCCGTGTATCTGTTCTCGCCGCGCCACGGAGTGGTCACCAAAGCGATCCGGCATCGCACCGGTGCCGGCGACGCGGGTGAATCCGTGCTGCCGGTTACCTAAACTGAACCCGTGACGGACACGAGCGAGACCACCGCGACCGAGACACTGTCCTCGGTGGCCCAGGACTATCTGAAAATCATCTGGACGGTCCAGGAGTGGTCCGGAGAGAAGATCTCCACCAAACTGCTTGCCGAGAAGCTCGGAGTCTCGGCGTCGACCGTGTCCGAGGCGGTGCGGCGCCTGGCCGATCAGGGCCTGCTCGACCACGCACGCTACGGGTCGATCTCGCTCACCGATGCAGGCCGGACCGCTGCCGTCTCGATGGTGCGGCGGCACCGCCTCATCGAGACCTTCCTGGTACGGGAACTCGGCTACGGCTGGGACTACGCCCACGACGAAGCCGAAGTGCTCGAGCACGCGGTATCCGAACGGATGGTCGCCGCCATCGACGCCAAGCTCGGTTACCCGGAACGCGACCCCCACGGCGACCCCATCCCGTCGCACGACGGCCGTATTCCGGCGCCGCCCGCCCGTCCACTGACCACGTTCAGCGACGGCGAGCACGGCCGGGTCGCGCGGATCTCCGACGCCGACCCGGCGATGCTGCGCTACTTCGACGAGGTCGGCATCGCCCTCGACACCGATATCCGCGTGGTGGAACGACGAGATTTCGCCGGAACGGTCTCGATCGGGATCGGCACCGACGGCCGCACCGTGGACCTGGGCACCCTTGCCGCAGGCGCGATCTGGCTCGTCTGAGCCGTCACATGTTCGCGGGCCGGACCACGAACACCGACGCCGCGCGACGCCCCTTCTCCTGGACCAGCGCCGCCGCGCGGCCGTGCTCGTCGACCGCCGCGTAGACCCCCTCGATCCCCACGGGTTCGAGCCAGCGTCCGTTCGCGAGCACTGCTGCTTCGTCGTCGCTCACGGTCCGGCACTCGAACGCGGTGCGGATCGCGTCGTCGATGCCGAGACTCGGCACGGGATCGTCCGCGAGTTCCTCGAGGGTGCGCGCGTGTTCGAGTCCGAACGGGCCCACCCGGGTGCGGCGCAGGGCCGTCAGGTGTCCCCCGACTCCCAGGGTGGCCCCGAGGTCACGGGCGAGTGCGCGAATGTAGGTTCCCGACGAGCAGTCCACCTCGACATCGAGGTCGACGAAGGCACCGTCGTTGCGGCGCGCGAGCACGTCGAACCGCGACACCGTCACCGGCCGCGCGGGGATCTCGACGGTCTCCCCCTCGCGCATGCGGGCATAGGCGCGCTTACCGTCGATCTTGATGGCACTCACGCTCGCCGGAATCTGCTCGATGTCTCCGGTCAGCGTCTCCACCACCTGGGCGATCCGCTCGTCGGTCACGCCGGACGCATCCGACGTCTCCACGACGTCGCCTTCGGCGTCGTCTGTGACGGTGCTCCGGCCGAGCCGGATCGTCGCGGTATAGGACTTGGTGGTCAGCGACAGCAGACCGAGAAGCTTGGTGGCCCGCTCGACGCCGAGCACGAGCACACCCGTGGCCATCGGATCGAGAGTGCCGGCGTGGCCGACCTTGCGGGTGCCGAGCAACCGGCGGCAACGCGCCACCACGTCGTGGCTGGTCATGCCGGCAGGCTTGTCGACGACGAGCAGGCCCGCGCGGGCGACGGCAGGATTGTCGGAGAATTCGTGGGTTCGGTCGGTCATCGTTCAGCGCACCGTGATCGCGGTGAGAACGAGACCGTCGGCGACGAGCCAGCGTCCGTCGAATCCGGTGAGCGGTGGACCGTCCGGCGTGTCGCCGGGCACCAGTATCCGGGAATGGAAGGTGCCGGTCACGGCATCGGCGGTGGTGTCGCGCTCGAACGTGATGTGCGCGTCCTCGAACCCGAGCCACCGGCCGGTGAGCGGGAACCATGCCTTGTAGGTGGCTTCCTTCGCGCAGAACAGCAGACGGTCCCAGTGCAGGTCGTCGCCCGCCGACGCGAGCCATTCCCGTTCCGGTTCGAGGCTGACCGCCGGCAGGACCCCGTCGGGGAGCACGTCGTGGGGCTCTGCGTCGATCCCCAGCGACCGCACCTGCAGCGAGTAGCCGAGCACCGCGGCCCGGTACCCGTCGCAGTGGGTGAGACTGCCCACCAGCCCACGCGGCCACACCGGAGCGCCGCGCTCACCCCGCAGGACGGGGCCGGGTTCGACCCCGAGGTGCCGCATCGCCTGCCGGGCACAGTGCCGGGCACCGGCGAACTCCCGGCGGCGTTTGTCCACCGCGCGTGCGACGAGCGGTTCCTCCTGCGGATGCGGCCGCAGTCCCGGCGGGTCGGAGAACATTTCCGCAGCGGCGACCCCCTCCGGCACGATGCGCGACAGCAGCGCCGCGTGTGTCTCGGCCTGTTCTCCGGCGGACGGCTCGGTCACCGCATCTCCCTCTGTCGTTGTGCTCGCATCTTCTCGGCTTCGGCTTCCATCTCGGGTGTCACCGTGAAGTGACCGCCCCACTTGTTCAGGGTTCCCGGCGGGTAGTCCGGCACCGGAAGGATCTGCCGGAGAAGCCGATCGGGCAGTCCGCGCCGCTGCCATTCCCTCGGGTAGCCGACCGACACCTCTTCGAAGCGGACCCCGTCGTAGTACGTCGTCCGGGGAATGTGCAGGTGCCCGTAGACGCTGCACAGCGCGCGGTAGCGCAGATGCCAGTCGGCCGTCTCGGTGGTCCCGCACCACAGTGCGAACTCGGGGTAGAACAGCATTCGGGTGGGTTCACGCACAAGCGGGAAATGATTGATCAGCACCGTGGGCAGAGCCGGGTCGAGCGCGTCGAGCCGAGCCCGGGTCTGTTCCACCCGCACCGCGCACCACGTGTCCCGCGTGACATACGGGTCGGGCCGAAGCAGGAACTCGTCGGTCGCGACGACGTTGCGGTCGCGTGCGACGGTGAGGCCTTCGGCCTTGGTGGTGGTGCCGTCGGGAAGGAACGAGTAGTCGTACAGCAGGAACATCGGTACGAGCACTACCGGTCCCCCCTCGCCTTCCCAGACGGGATAGGGATCCTCGGGCGTGAGCACCCCGAGTTCGCGGCACATCGTGACGAGGTAGTCGTAGCGGGCCACCCCGTGCATCTGCACGGGATCCTTCGCGGTGGTCCACAGTTCGTGGTTGCCCGGAACCCAGATGACCTTCGCGAACCGGCTGCTCAGCAGCGACAGAGCCCAGCGGATGTCGTCGGTTTTCTCCGACACGTCGCCGGCCACGATCAGCCAGTCGTCGGGCGACTCCGGATACAGGTCTTCGGTGACCGGCCGGTTGCCTCGATGGCCTACGTGAATATCACTGATCGCCCACAGCTTCGCTGCCACCGGCATCAACCTCCCGACTCGTTGTGCACGCCGACCTGCCGGTCCGCGCCCGTCACCGCCCATCGACCCGAGACCGTGCGTCCCACGACGGCGAGCATCCGCAACACGATGAACACCGTAAGCCCCGTCCAGATCCCCGCCAGACCCCAGTCGAAGACGAGAGAGCACCAGATGAACGGCAGGAACCCGATCAAGGCCGACAGCAGCGTTGCCGTCCGCAGGAACGCGGCATCACCCGCACCGAGGAGTACCCCGTCGAGTGCGAAGACGACACCGGCGACCGGCATGATCGCGACGAAGAACCACCATGCCACGTCGATCTGACCGAGTACCGCGAGGTCCGACGTGAACAAGCCCGGAATCACCGTGCGCCCGAGCAGGAACACGACGGCGAGACCGGTGGCGAACAACGCGGACCACGCGGTGACCCGCCGTGCGAGCCGGGTGGCACCCCGGCGATCCGCGCCCCCGAGCGCAGCACCGACGAGCGCCTGCGCCGCGATCGCCAGCGAATCCAGCGCGAGGGTCACGAAATTCCACAGTTGGAGGACCACCTGGTGGCCGGCAACTGCCGCGGCGCCGAACCGCGCGGCCACGGCCGCGGCGGAGAGAAAGCACGCCTGAAATGCCAGGCTGCGGGCGATCAGGTCCCGTCCGAGCCGTAACTGGGCGCCGATCACCTCGGGCCGGGGCCGCAGCGGCACTCCCGACCGCAAGAGCGCCACCACGAACAACGTCGCGGCGACCGTCTGGCCGAGCACGTTCGCGACGGCGGAGCCGACGAGTTCCCATCGGGGTGCTCCCAGCAGTCCGTGCACCAGCACGGGACACAACACCGCGGACAGGGCGAGACCTGCGATCACGTAGCGCAGCGGCCGGAAATTGTCCTGCACTCCCCGCATCCAGCCGTTGCCGGCCATACCGATGAGGATCAGAGGCACTCCGAACAGTGCCACCCGCAACCACGACACGGCTTCGGCGGCGATCTCGTCGTCACCGGCGATCAGGCGCGAGACAGGTCCGGCGAGGAGCTGCCCGGCCAGCAGAATGAGCAACCCCACTCCGACGGCGAGCCAGGTCGCCTGGACGCCCTCACCGACGGCGTCGTCGTGGCGGCGGGCGCCGTGGAGTCGCGCCGATCGGGCGGTGGTGCCGTACGACAAGAAGGTCAACTGTGTGCTGACCGTGGCCAGGACGAGTCCGCCGATCGCGAGTCCCGCGAGGGGCAACGCACCGAGGCGCCCCACCACAGCGATGTCGAAGAGCAGGTACAGCGGTTCGGCGGCGAGGACTCCGAGCGCGGGTAGGGCCAGACCGAGAATGCGACGGCCGGAGATCTCCGGCGTCGTCGCGGTGTCTCCCGTGGGTTCCGTCGTCACCCGAGTACGCCACGCAGTGCCGCCACCACCGAGTCCGGTGCGCCGTGCGCGGTGTAGCCGGCTGCGAACGCGTGGCCGCCGCCGCCGAGGGCGGTGGCGGCTGCGGATACATCCACCGCGGTCTTCGAGCGGAGCGACACCGTCCACACTTCGGTCCCGACCTCCTTGAACACCGCGGCGACCTCCGCTTCTGCGGTGGTCCGCACGATGTCGATCACGCTCTCCACCTCTTCCGAACCGAGGTGTGCCGAATCGGCGCGACGAACGAATGCGTAGACCAGTCCCCTGCCCCGCACCGCCTCGGGTACCAGGGTCGCGGACGCCAGCACCGACGAGAGCATCGGCAACCACCCGAAGGGGTGGGTATCGAGGAGCCCGCGGGTGATCGCGGATCCGTCGATTCCGGTCGCGAGAAGACGCGCCGCGAGGAGATGCGACGCAGGCCGGCCCCAGCGGAACGAACCGGTGTCCGTCACGAGCCCCGCGTACAGGCAATGGGCGAGGTCCGCGTCGAGCACGACACCCCACTCGTCGAACAGGTCGGCGAGCACCACGGCGGTGGCCTCCGCGTCCGGCACGATGAGGTTGTCGGTCCCGAACCGGGTGTTGGACACGTGATGGTCGATGACGAGGGTGCGCGCAGCACCTGTCAGGCGGTCACGCAGGTCGCCGAGCCGCCCCGCCGTTCCGCAATCGACGGTCACCACGAGGTCCGCATCCCGGCGCACCGCGGCGGCGGGCGTCACCAGATGCCCACCGGGCAGCGAACGCATCGACTCCGGCACCTCGGCGGGAGCGGCGAAGGCCACCTGCACAGCGACACCCCGCCGCTCGAGCGCGAGACCGAGTGCAAGCCCGCTGCCGAGGGTGTCGGCGTCGGGCTGGATGTGACACAGCACCGTCACCGTCGTCGCGGCGTCGAGCAGGGCCACCGCGCCCGGCAGGTCGACCGAGGCCCCCACTGCGGGCGCGGTGGCGTCCGCGCGAGGAGCAGCAGACCTCGGTTCGCTGCTCGGATCGTTACTCGGCGTCGTCACCGGTGTCACGCTCACGGGGCTCCTTGTACGGATCGGGATCGCCGGCGGGTACTGCGCCCTCGCGGGCGCGGGCCACATCCTCGTCGGCTGCGCGTGCCCGCGCAAGCAGCTCCTCCATCTGCCGTGCCGTGTCCGGCACGGTATCGGTGACGAAGGTCAAGCTCGGGGTGAAGCGCACACCGGTGCCCGCACCGACCATGGTCCGCAGAACGCCCTTGGCCTTCTCGAGACCGGCAGCGGCTGCCTCCACATCGGGTTCGGTGTCGAGATCGGCGCCGCGCACGGTGTAGTAGACGGTCGCGTCGTGCAGGTCGGCGGTGACCTTCGCGTCGGTGATCGTCACGAACTCGAGCCGCGGATCCTTGATCTCGGTACCGATCGCCGTGGCCACGATGGTGGCGATGCGCTTGGCGAGTCGGCGGGCCCGTGCTGGATCGGCCATGTCGTTCGTTCCTCTCCTCGGCCACCGGTGCCGGTGGCCGTGATCTCCGTCGGCCGGGTCAATCCTCCGGACCGAACAGTCTTCGTCTGGTGGACAGCAGGTCGAGTTCGGGGCGCTGTGCGACCAGTCGCTCGCAGGTGTCCAGTATGTCGCGCACGTGCGCGAAGTCGGGTGCGACCACCGCCACAGCCAGGGTGGAGCGCCGATAGAGGTCGTGCTCGCCGGTTTCCGCGACGGACACACCGAAGCGACGCAATTCGGCGAGGACCGGCCGGATGTACGACCGCTTCTCCTTGAGTGAATGCACGTCTCCGAGCAGGATGTCCAGCTCGAGCGCTCCCAGGTACATCCGCATCCTCGGTGTCGGTGGTGTCGTCCCGACACGCCCGTGGGGGGGCCGCGCCGGGCCGAGGGGCGCCCCGCCGGCCGGGGGGGTAGG
>NZ_JAXION010000053.1:0-29481 GCF_049311045.1 Rhodococcus sp. 7Tela_A2
TCCCGGACACACACCCGGGAGGACGACCGGGGTTCGGGCGTCAGCAGCACGAAGTCGGCTGCTCCGCGGCGGCGCCGATGCCGGCGACGGGTTCGGTAGCGGCAGACGAGGCGGCCGAGCCACAACACGCTGCCGCACCGGAGTTTTCGTCCGCGAGCAGCGTGGGGCTGGTACCGAAGGTCTCGCTGTCGGCGAGCACGGTGTAGACCTCCCACTTCTCGCCGTCCGGGGCGGTGGCCCACACCTTGTCCTGCGTCGCGAAGCAGCACGTGGTGCCGATCTCCTCTTCGGTGAACAGTCCGGCATCGGTGAGCCGGGCGATCTCCTCGTGCACCTTCTCGCTGGATTCGACCTCGACGCCCAGGTGATTGAGCGAACCGCCCTTGCCGGGATTCTCGAGGAGCACCAACTTGAGCGGCGGTTCCGACAGGGCGAAGTTCGCATACCCGGGTCGGAGCTTGTTCGGCTCGGCACCGAACAACTTCGAGTAGAAAGCAACGGCCTCGGACAGGTCGTCGACGTTGAGTGCGAGCTGAGCGCGGGACATGGGAACCTCCACGTGTGAGACATACATCGAATTAGCGGCTTCCAGTGTGGTCCACCTTTTTGACATATGTCAAGGAGGTCGGCAGAATAGTTCCCATGCCCAAGGCACTGCCCGTCGTCGACATCACCACACCGATTTGCTGCGAACCGGTGTCCGCTGCCCCGATGAGCGGCAACGCTGCACTCGAAGTGGCGCTCCGCCTCAAAGCGCTGGCGGATCCGACCCGCATCCAGCTGATGTCGATCCTGCTCACCGACCCCGCCGGCGAAGTGTGCACATGCGACCTCGCCACGGCCGTCGACCTGGCGGAATCCACCGTCAGTCACCATCTCGGGCAGCTGCGGAAAGCCGGAATGGTGGAATCCACCCGCAACGGAATGAACGTCTACCACCGTGTACGAACGGACGCACTCGAAGCGCTGCGCGTCGTACTGGACCCGAACTGCTGCACCTGACACGGTGAACAGTGCCGGGCTCAGATGATGGCACCCTCGAAGAGGACGCTGTACAGGCCCAGTGCGATAAAGGTGATGACGTAGAGCGGCCCCCGGATGGGGTCTCCCTGGCTCGCACCCTCCTGAAGCCACGTGATGATCTCGACCGATCCCATGTTCCGCTCCTGACGTGGTAGTGACAGCCTTCACCGAACGAATCGGGGCCGAACGCGGCGTTGTTACAAGCGCATTCGCTTCCTTTCGTATACCGGCCAGCTGTCGGGATGCACGCGCAGGGTGCCGGCACGCCGGAAGACCGGCGTCGACGTCGATCTGGTCGTGCGGGATTCACTGCGGAAGCCGTGACCACGGTGTGTACTGGACTCGACGGAATGCCGAGCAAGCGGACCACCTCCGCACACGCTGAAGGCGCAGACCTACGGCAAGGATCCACAACGTGACAAGTATCCCCGGGCTTCGCGAAACACACTGCTGCACATCGGTTCCGATCCATCCGCCTCGTCCTCGGCGGCGGCCGTGAAGATCGGCGTGGTGGGGGTCGGCGCGGTCGGATCGGCTACCACCCTTGCACTGCTGGGCAGGGGGACCGCCAGGGAAATCGTGCTGGTGGACAAGAACGTGAAGCGGGCACAGGCAGTGGCGCTCGACATGCGCTACGGAACGCCGCTGGTTCCGCCGGTGGACGTGCGCGCCGGGGAGCGAGACGACCTCGACGGCGCGGATCTGTTGATCGTCACAGCGGGCGAGAACGAAGCCGCAGGCGGCGCGACCGACCGGAGCGACCCGGCGGGCCGACTGCGGTTGCTCGAACACAATGCCGGGGTATATCGGGAGTTGATCCCCGGACTCGTCGCGGCAGCACCGGACGCCACGATCATGGTGGTCACCGACCCGCCGGACCCCTTGGCGGACCTGACCCGTGTGCTGGCCGGGCACGACCGGGTGTTCTCCACCGGCACCGTGCTCGACAGTCTGCGCTTCCGGGTCCACCTCGGCGATCATCTCGGAGTCAGTCCCAGCGATATCCAGGCTTTCGTGATCGGCGAACACGGCACCAGCGAGGTGCTGCTCTGGTCGTCGGCCACCGCTGCGGGCGTGCCGGTACTCGACCTGCTGGCCGAGCAGGGTCAGCAGATCCGCGACCGGGTGGAGGCAGAAATCCGCTATGCCAACATCAACATCATCGAAGGGATCGGCGCGAGCCAGTACGGTATCGGCGCGGTGAGCGCACGACTGGCCGAAGCGGTTCTGCGCGACGAGCAGGCCGTCTTCACCGTCGCCGGATACCACCCGGAGTACCGAGTCACGATGTCGTTGCTTTCGGTGCTCGGCCGCGCCGGAGTAAGCCAGATGCATCAGCCCCCGATGACGGAACAGGAACGTGCCGCACTCGAAGCCAGCGCACACACCCTGCAACGCGCGGTCGAGACGATCCTCTGATTGTCGTCGGGTCGCGCACCGTGCGCGAAATCGTGCCGGCCCCTCGATACTCGTTTTCGGATCGACGGCTACTCCCGGAGTGGCGTGCAGCGCAATCGTCTTCAATCGGAGTACGGGCGGCAGCTCGAGTCAGAATGCACTGTGCAACGGCGTGGTTGGAGTTGTAGCGTCGCACGGCGGGAGAGTGGGGGATGGAGGGAGCGGTGGATTCGGCCGAGGCCGCAGTTGCCCACGTACGTGCGTTGGCTGCGGGGGAGAGCATCGACGGGTCGATGCGGGTGACGATGCATTTTCATCCGGATGCTCCGTACCGTGGGCTGTCGACGCTGTCCGCAATTGCCCGTCGTGGCGCCTATCTCTCGCAGTTCGAGACGAATACGGGCAATGGTGGACTCACGGCATTCGAAGGCGGTGATCGGTGGCGGTGGGAAAGCCGGATGTTCGGTGGTGTCTACGACTCCCGGCCGGCGTCGGATCGTCCCAAGTACGGCTCCCTCGACCGTCATTGCGATGGTTACGGTGGTTCGCCGCGGTTCGGGTCGTCGTACTTCGTGCTGGCTGAGCACACTCTCGAGCGCACCACGTTCTGCTTTCCCGACAGCGTGCACGAACCACAGTTGTTCGGGACCGCGGAGACATCGAGTCATCTGCTGCAGGCCGCGGCGGTTGCCGAGTTCGACGATCCGCTCGACCACTACATCGAGGCCCATGTGCACGGACCCATCAACATCGAATGTGACGTCGAGGCACTCGTTCTGGACCCGAGCTACCGAGGCACTCGGTTCGAGGACATCGCAAGGACGGTGCCCTGTGCTGTTGTGTGGCACGACGGCTACAGACTCGCGGTAGAACAAGCCGAGGTTCATCCGGAGTACCGAGGGAATGCGGTGGTCGCGGTGGCTCGCTCGGTCGCCCGGCACGGGTGGATCACGCCGTATTCGCTCGGACCAGCTCGGTTGGGGAGCGTCGACCCACAGGATCTGAAGAAAGTGTGGCATTACGTCGCCCGGTACGGCCGGAGAGCATCTGCGTGGTGACGGGCCGCTGCGCCTATGCCGAAGTCGCTGAACAGATTGTGATTCGTCCGCCCGAGAGCACCCCTGCGGCACTACCCTCGCGGCATGATCACGTGCGTTGTGGAGTACACGATCGACCCGGTGAAAATCGACGACTTCGAGAGGTTCGCTCGCGCATGGATCGCGCTCGTCGACAAACACGGCGGTACCCACCACGGATACTTCCTTCCCGGTGAGGGTGCCAGCGACCGTGCGCTGGCTCTCTTCTCGTTCGAGTCCCTCGCCGCGTACGAGCGCTACCGCGCGTTGTTCGATTCCGACGACGAGTTCCGCGCGGCCAACGCGATTCGGGACCGGAGCGGATGCGTGCTCCGCTACGAGCGCACCTTCATGCGGCCGATCTTCGACGGCAGGCTCCCCTGAACCTCTGTGCGTACGGCGTGCCGGAGCGTGTCTGTCCCGATCGGCGATGGAAGGTTCACTGCGCGCGATCTTCCGATTGACCGTCTGCAAACACGGATCGGGAGACGCACCGAGCGTCGCCTACCGCTGTCCGTTCGCGGAAACTGCCGAGTCTTGGATCCCCATCGGGCTGTCCGATCCGGACGGCGCGATCGACGGTCAGGGCAGTGACCTCGATGTTGCGATGCGCCGGGCTGTGGTCAACGCTCTGGATTTCCTCGAACACCATCAGGGTTTGGACCGCCCGACCGCGTATGCATATCTCTCGGCAGCGGCCGACTTCACG
This sequence comes from Rhodococcus sp. 7Tela_A2, assembly GCF_049311045.1. NCBI lineage: Bacteria > Bacillati > Actinomycetota > Actinomycetes > Mycobacteriales > Nocardiaceae > Rhodococcus > Rhodococcus sp. 7Tela_A2. The sequence continues at coordinate 4,207 of NZ_JAXION010000053.1, forward strand.
GTGTCGCGGATGGTCGCCCGGACCGTTGCCGTTCACGGGCAGATCTACAAGGAGCATTTCAGCTGATCGTGTACCCGCGTCGGCGACACTGCCCGGCGTGCAGAACTCACGGCAACAGCGGTCATTCGACGCTTTCGGGCCTGACGAAGGAAATGCAGCCAGGCTACGGTCGTTCCTCTGACCTACCGACCTCGGCCGCCAATCGCGCAAACGCCCCGATCCCCGCGGAACGACTCCCTGCCGGCCACGCCAGCACCGTGGTGATCGAGACGGCGTCGGTGACAGGGATCGCCACATGCTGCGGCCACTGCCACGCACGACTGGAGGCGGGAATCACCAGGAGTGCCTTGCCCAATGCCACGAGTTGGGCGATGGCCGATTGAGTACGCACCTCCGGACCAGGACCATCCGGGTAGCTGCCATCAAGTTTCGGCCACCGGGCCAACGGCAGACCGGGGATGTCTCGAATCTCGGCAAGCGTGACGTGCGTCCGCGCCGCGAGAAAGTGACCCGCGGGAACAATGGCCACCTGCCCCTCGACAAGCAGTTCTTCGGTGTCGAAGCCGTCGAGATCATCGACCGGCCGGTGCATGATCGCCACATCGGCCCGGCCCCCGCGCAGCAGCGCCGCCTGCTCCCCGACCTCACACAGCAGTACCTCGACATCCGGAACGTCACTGCGCTGGGCGGCCTCCCCGAGCAACCGTTGCAGTACCTCGAGGGACGCACCGGCTTTCGTTGCAAGCACCAGTGGTCCCCGAGGACTTCCGGCTCGCCGGGTCCGATGAGCCGCAGCCTCAACCGCGTCGATCACCGTGTGCGCCTCGCTCACCAGGACCCGTCCGGCGTCGGTGAGCTCGACGCCACGACGGTTGCGCTCGAACAACTTCACGCCGAGCCTCGACTCGAGCTGCTGGATCGCACGGGACAGCGGCGGTTGCGTGATGCCGAGCAGGTCTGCCGCCCTACCGAAGTGCAACTCGTCGGCAACGGCGAGGAAATAGCGGAAGTCACGCGTCTCCAGATCGGACACATCCACCACGCTACCTCGATACTCACCGGGTATCACAGAAGAGGTGATCGGTCTTGGACGCCGCGAGTCCACGCGGCGAAGATCGAAGAGTGAACACCACCAAGACAGCGCTGGTCACCGGCGCGAACAAGGGAATCGGCTATGCGATCGCTTGCGGACTCGGCGGACGAGGGTTCCGCGTCGCACTCGGGGCCCGTGACGACGCCCGCCGCACCGAGGCCGTGGCTCGCCTCCGCAGCGAGGGAATCGACGTCTTCGGCGTCGCTCTCGACGTGACGTCGGACGACAGCGTGGCGGCAGCGGCGGCCACCGTCGCGCGCGAGGCAGGCAGGCTCGATGTGCTGATCAACAACGCCGGCGTCGGAGGCCGAACCGATGACGGCGCGCAGGACCCGACAACGATGGACCTCGATGTCCTGCAGCAGGTCCTGGACACCAATGTGTTCGGCGTCATCCGGATCACCAATGCTGTTCTCCCACTGCTGCGGCAATCCGACTCACCGCGCATCGTCAACGTGTCCAGCAACATGGGGTCCCTCGCGCTGCAAACGGGACCTCAGATGGCCGCCTATGCGCCGTCGAAAACCATGCTCAACAGCATCACCGCCCAGTACACCCGAGCACTGTCGAACACGAGCATCCTCGTCAACGCGTGCTGTCCCGGCTACGTCGCCACCGACTTCACCGGCCACAACTCGGCCCGATCTCCAGAGCAAGGTGCCGCCATCGCCGTCGCACTCGCCACCCTCCCCGACGACGGACCCCGCGGCGGATTCTTCGACGACGCCGGCACCATTCCCTGGTGAGCGCGCGGTTCCCGGTGTCACGAAGCACCGCGATCGACGGGCTGAACAGTGGCCCGACGGTGTACCAGGTGATCGCCGACAGCTCGAATCAATGTAACCGTAGCGCCGCTCCCGCCTGCACTGACGGATTGACAGATGACAGAGTTGGTGACGATGCTCGTCACTGTCGGTGCACTCTTCAGCTGACCTTTACAACCGGTCGCACCCACGAAAGCCAGGGAGGTGCTCCGCGAATGCCCACTGTTACCTCTCCGCTGTCGATGCTGTCCGGCGTCATGGGAATTCGAGCGGTGGCCACCGCACTGGTCCTTGCTGTTGCCCTGGCCGGCTGCTCGAGCACGGACACCGGAGCCGGCCCGGGTCAACTCGACCCGACCACCAGCCCACCTGCACCAAGCGAACAGTCACAGACCTACTCTGCCGCCCTGCACCACTTGATCCTCGTGGACAATCCGTTCGCGAAAGCACCGACCCCGGTCGGGTATGTCTACCTCGTCGACGGTCCCGCATCACGCAGCTCGGAAATGTTGATCGTCGCTGACGGACTGCAGTTCGATGCCGATCTGAAAAACGAAATCACAGCCCAGGCCGTCGATCTGCCACCCGTCGAGTTCGTCGCAGAACCTCAGCTTCGGGCCAGGTCCGCACGACTGGGCCTGACCGGGGTCGACAACGACGGCGTCATTGTCGGACTGGCGCCCGTCGAGCGACAGGACGACGGAACGGTCCACGTCGGCGCCGGACTGTGGTGCGGCATCGACTGCGGACTGGGCCTCACCTACGTCCTCGATCACGCAGACGGACAATGGGCAGTGACAGGAACGACTGGACCAGTCTCAATTTCGTGACGGGATGAGTCTGCAGAAGCGGCATCTGGGACCGGTGAAGGTGCTTGGTCCGGCGAAGCGTTGTCAATCCAGGGAAATCGAGTTGTCAGTCTTCGCCGTATCTCAACAGCTGTCGAGATGCAGCGAGGATTAACGGGACTCGCCGGTGCAGTTTGACGGACCTCGGGCGTGTCGAGGGGTCTCGCTAATGTAGGTGCAACGAGCGGAGCTGAACGCAGCAGCCCGAGCCCGCGGACCGCGGGTGCAGTGCCGCCAAACAACGCCTGGGTTGCTTCACGATGAGGCTGGGACTGCCCTGCGCCCGATTCTGTCTCTCAGTCGCTCCCACAACCTGCGTCGCCAGGAACCGCGCTTGTGGGCGGCTTGAGTATTCAGCTGCGCGGGTGTCTCGTGCGAGATGAACTCTTCGTGTGATAACTGCGGCGGCGCAAGAACAGGGGGAGTGGATCCGACGTGAACGGCCTCGAGGTGCGCGCAGACGCCGGCCAGAATCGTGACGTCGGACCGGTTGTAGGCGATCAACCGGTCCTTCAACGCACCATCGCCGGTCTCTCGATATGTCCGCCATAGGCTGTCCGCCATCAATCCACCGCCTACGTCGGTATCGATGGCAAGCCCGAAATACTCGGCGACCTCTTTGACGCCTCGGCGCGTAATCGGGAGGAACAGAGCCTTCTTCGCCCACTGGTGCAGGTCGAGGTGTCGTGATTCGAGGGTCTCAAGGAAGGCTGCCGCATCGAAGGACTCCGACATCGGATAGTGCGCGACTACGCGTCTCAATGCGGGGAGGTCAGCTGATGTCCCACCCCAGGTCACAACGGGAAGATCCGGATACTTGGCCAGGAATCCTGCGAACTCGGCGATCAACGCTCCCTGCCCGGTCTCGTCGGAGAAGATCGTGATCCGGTGCGGACCCTCCACACCGACAGCGTGCGCACACAACAGCCACACCACCCATGGCGCGTAGGACTGGTATTCGAGATCGAATGCGATGAACCGATCGGGCAGCGAATCATGATGGCCGGAAATCAGTTTCGCGGTGTTCGCGATGAACACCCGCGCGTGTTCCTTCCAACTGTCGATCGTGTTGTCAGACGGCTTCCGGAGTCGGTTTGGGGCCAGCGCGGAACGAATGTCCTCACGTGAAAGATCGGCGAGCTGTCCAACCGTGTCGACACCGCCGGCGACCAGGGCCGCGCCGGTGCGGTAGCCGATCCCGCTGATGACCCTCACGGGGGCGGTCCGGCGCGCGGTCGCACTCTGGGGGTGTTGCCGGCACACGGTGCAGTTACACCAGAACGGCTCGACGCCGTCTGTGAGAGCCGAACGCGCCTGCGTGGCCACGTCGTGCACCTCCGCAAGCGCTTCCGCGGGGATGTCGAGTCGGATGGGGTCTATCCGGCCGCCCGCCCCGTCAGCAAGCTGAAGCCACCCGACCGGATCGGCCTGCGGGACCAGGCGGTACGGCTCGAGGAGCAGCCAGTAGAACGCCAGCTCAAACAGATCGGACAGCTGGTGCTGTGTACGGTGCTTGATCTCGAGGGGCTGGAGCTCACCCGAGGCCATGTTGATTCCGTCCGGTATTCCTCGGAAGCGCAGGTCCCGGTTGACGAAGGGATGGTGGGTGAACACAAACGCGTCGGTGGCGAACAGATCGGCAATCGCCACCGGCTTGCCGGCGTCGTCGACGATCGGGGTGGCCTCGGAGCGCGCTGCGCGATCGAAGCCTGTACCCGCGTCGATGACGGCGCGCTCGCTGGTACCCACCGCGGCGGACTCGGCGACGTCGCCGCTGCGAAGGAGCACGAAACCCTGCCTGCAACGCAGGAACTGAGTCAGATCGCTCTTAGTCAGCCAGACGGGCGCGGCAGTGAATGGCAGCATCACCAGCACACCCTAGAACGACAGCGCTGTCGGTTGGCCGTCAAGAATGACAGCAGATCGCAACATGCAAAGTGGTAGCGTCGCAGACCGACTCATGGCGCCGCACGAAAGCCAGTTGGCGACGTTGCGAACGGCGGATCGACTCAAAGTGGCATCGCGATCCCTACTCGTCGCTGCAGCTCGACAGCCGGAACACCGCGGGTGGGCAGGCCTCGCGACCCGCAGCTCGACCGGTCGATCCTTGCCGCCACTCGGGAGTTGCTCGCCGAGACCGGCTACCAGAAGGCCACCATCACCGCGATAGCCCGGCGGGCGGGCGTCGGCACGGCCGCGATCTACCGTCGATGGGCAACCATGGAAGCGATCGTCGAGGACGCGATCTTCGGGAGGCGCGACGCCGAGTTGCCCGCGGCCACCGGCGCCTTGCGCGAGACCTGCTGGCGTGGACGCGGCTGTTCCTCGACCGGACCCCGGAACCGGCCACCCGTGCGGCGATCCCGGATCTGATCTCGTCCTACCACGACCAAACCGGTGTCTACGACGGCTGGTACGACGATCCGAGCTGCCCGCCCGCGCTGCTCGGGCGGACCTGGTGGCGGCCGCTATCCCAGAGCGCTCGGCCACCGACACTAATGCCGCCGCTGATGCCGCCTACGACCTGTTGGTGACGGCCACCACGATGCGTGGATCACCAGCGGGACAGCGGCAGCGGACGCCTTCTGCACCCGCACCGCGGCGTCGCTGACCGTGCTCGGTCGAGGCTCTCCTGTAGTGGACCCGGTAGAGGTATGTCGGTTCAGGGCGAGCAACCCAGGCCGAGATGGTGCGTCACGACATCAGCTCGAACCTGCTGCTCGACGCGCGCCGCGACCTCGTTGCAACCGCAATTCTGGCGCTGAGCGGCCTGTTTTGGTGACACCCCCAAGCGCGATACTGATCTCGGACCAGGTCGCCGCACTCGCGTAACAGCCCCAGACTGCTATCACTCAGCTCACCGTCTCCTGGTAACACACTCATCGACTCATTCGCAATCATCGCAGATTCCAGATGCCGGTAGCCCAATGTTGTGGATTGGGCAGAATTTGGCTCGTCGGTCAGCGGCAACTCTCTGCTGATCCTGAATGGCCCTTCGCTTTCGCAGCGCGGCGAGATCATCTGCAAATGAATCGATTACGCGCTGGTCGGGCAAGCACTCCGACGCTGCGTCCTGGATGTTTCGAAGCGCTTGTGCCTGTCTGTCCGTCGGAGCTGGGACACCGTTCTCGAGCATGGAGGCTACGGTCTCGAGAATCGATTCGGCTTGCCTGAGTGCCGACGTTGCCCATCTGACTGCTGTCGGTGACACTGCATTGAGGTCACCCAAGTCGATGATTTGAGTGAGATCCGGTGTCGGGTCATCTACTGGCATAGTCAAGTTCTCCGCTGCTCGGGCGTCGCAATAGATTCATAGGCTTCTGCTCTCGCCTGAGGGGACAGCGACGCAGTTGCGTGTCCGCGAGGTCCTTCGTGACATCCTCTGCAGTCCGGCAAGCGGAGCCAGGAACGGGCGTTCGTTGGCATAGCCAGGCCACCGACGGTGCTCACAACGCTCCTTACAAGGAGTACTCGACCATGACAGTTGGGCGCTTGCGCGCGTGCGGGGTCCAACAGGCGAAGCACAGTGTGCAGCAGCCCGTGCCGCACACTGTGCATCATCGCGCATCAGACGTCGGAGGAGCAGCTCCGGTCCGGCGAAGGTGTCTCACCGTTCAGGGCTCGGAATCGAACGATTCCGAGCCACCCGGCGCCCGGCGCCCGGCGGCGCCCGTAACCGCTGCCGGCGATCACAGTCGACGGTAGCCCGACCGTCTAGAGATCAGCCGCGGCGGCCGAGGCCCGGGGCACCGCCGCTGACAACACGTCGGACCCCCACGGTCGATGATGGCCGGACCGATCGGATCTTGGCGGCTTGGAGCCGACCCCGTCCCAGATCCTCGAAGACCCCTTCTAGATCCTGCTTGTCGCCGGTGGTTCGACGGCCCCGCAGACCCTTCATGTCCTTGCGGTCCTGCTTGGTGGGTCGACCGGCTCGCACGCGCTCGACGTGCTTGCGGAAGGCTTCGAGCTTGGTGATCGCGTCCAGTTCAGCTTGCGCCACTATCCCGCGCTCTTTGCGGGACTGCAGCTTCTGCAGCATCTCGTCAAGTCGCTTCGGGTCTCTGCGCAGGTGGGCGAACCGCTTGAGGTCATGCTCCGCCAGCACGCCTTACCGCTGCTTCGACTTCTTCGGTTTTCCGGCCATGCCGGGCATCGTAGATTCGACACCTGACGTCTCGGGACAGCAGCATCCCGGAGACACGCGGTCGCCCGGGGATACAGGATGGTCAGCAGCTGCAGGTCAGTTGGCCCGGCGGCGACCGTTACCGGGCGTGGTGCCCCAATCATGCGACTCCCGTGAGCCAATTGACGCCGACGAAGACAATCCCAAACCGACGAGGGAAGCGGAGGCGGAGCAAGGGCTGTTGAAGGTATCGAGCGGACCGCACCAGAACGACGCAGCGAGTTTGCACGGCTGGACACTGACCTTCCCGACCTTCGCGAGTTCGGCTTCATCAGCACGAACCTGCTCAAGCGCGGTTTGTAGATCCTTCTTTTGGAATGTCCTCAAACTCCGGGAACCCCACGTCGCGGAGAAATACTGGCCAACCATGCCATCTCCCCACTCGAATACCGCCCAACGCATACGGCCCTTGCCATCGGCGTAATCGATCTCTGTCGCCTCCACCAACACAGTGCGCTGGAGGCTTACCGAAGCGCCTCTGCAGCAGCACTATTGCCAGGATCGGTCTCGAAGGAGCCATGCGGTCGCGGCAGCGCGACGCAATGCAGATGCCAACAGAGCAAGCGGCCAGGGATGCCCAACGAGGTTGCGAAGGCGCCGCGTCTAATCAACCACGGCAGCTGACCCGCATCGCACTGCCGCGGCTCAGCAACTGACGATCGTTGCGGACCACGTAGTGGCTATCGCACGATCGCGGGAGCGTCAACGCGTCGAGCTACCTCCCGCGATACGCTCGGCCGGTGACATTCCCAGCCCCACCTCGCAAGGTGCTGACTATAGACGCGGTGCGCCGCAGCATCGATGCCCTGCGGAAGCCCTTCATCCACGAGCAGTTCCTCGCGTACCTGCACATCCGCAAGCGCAGCGTCGAGGATGGGACTCTCACTGGCATCGAGCCAGTGTGGAGCGAGGTCGGGCGGCTGCTGGCCGTCCAAGGCGGCCCACCGAACAAGCCGAACTACCGGCCGATCTCGTCGCGGACCAAGCACGACCCGTCCGGGTATTGGCTAAACCCGAATATCCCCGGCAGCTACGCGCCGAGTTCGCTACGCAAGGTCTCGCGCTTCATGCTCGACGCCGCCGGCACCGGCTTCAGCCTTCCGTCGGACCACGCACAACAGGCGCTCGGCGCGCACCTGAATGGCCAGCGGCAGCCGGCCTGGCCGTTCGCCGGATTCTTCTTGCGCGACTACAGCTTCGATCCCGCCGCATCGACCGCGCAGGATCTCATCGACGGCTTCTGCAAGGTGTTCCGGTTCGAGTCCACCGCTCCAGGGTCAGACTTCGACACGCTGTTCACGACCGGGGACGAGCCCGATATCGGATGGTTTGAGCCGCTGGCGGTCGCACCGGCCGAGTACGAGGAGGAGCCCACCGATGACTAAGCCGATCCACGGCGCGCGTCACCTCACCGCAGACGATCTGGGCATCGGACCGTCGGCCCGTGCCTCGGCGTCACACGGGTCAAGCGCGCCGGACGCGCCGATACTGTCCTCGGAGGACCCGCGGCTCGCCGAGGTCGAGCGTCTCCTCAAACAGTTCGGCGGGGTCATCCTGAGCGGCCCGCCCGGCACGAGCAAGACATGGCTCGCCGGCGAGGCCGCGACCCTCCTCACCGACGGGGACACCGCGCGCCAGGAATTCATCCAGTTCCACGCCTCGTACCAATTCGAGGACTTCATACAGGGATTCCGACCGAAGCAGAACGGTGGTGGTTTCGAGCCGAAGCAGGGCGTTTTCCTGCGGATTGTCGACAAGGCCCGCATGGACTCGGAAGGTCGCCCGCACGTCCTGGTGATCGACGAGCTAAGCCGGGCCGACGTCGGGCGGGTATTCGGCGAGGCGCTGACCTACATCGAGAAGTCCAAGCGCGACATCTCATTCACCCTGCCATCGGGTGACCAGTGGACGATTCCGCAGAATCTGTGGCTGATTGCAACCATGAATCCGTTCGACCGCGGGGTTGATGACGTGGATGCGGCATTCGAACGTCGGTTCGCCAAGATCGAGATGCTCCCCGACGCCGCGACGTTGGAGACGATGCTCAGCGATAACGGCGTCCCCGACGAGCTCGCCAAGCGGTTGGTGGCCTGGTTCCGGGCGACGAACGGCCGCGCGAAGAAGAACCCGGCAGCCTCGGTTGGCCACGCCTACTTCTCCCCGGTGGTGGACGAATCAACGCTCCAAGACGTGTGGGACTACCAACTGCATTACCTCATCGACCGTGCCTTCAAATACGACGAGCCATCGCACAAGGAGGTCGTGAGCGGATGGAACAGAATTTTCATCGGCAACGGCGCGCCCGGGCCTGCGGACCCTGACGAGCAGTCATGAGCCCGGCGGTAGCGCATCTGACTGGGCCAGGGCGCACCGTGGTGACGTGCGACGAGTACGGCGACATCGAGGTCGCGCCCGAACAGGTGCTGCGCAGCGACGGGACTCTGTGCCTCGCCGAAGACGTGCTCAAGCACTACGTCACCACGGACTTCAAGGACGGCAGACTCCGACTCCGATCCAGAGGCGTCAGCGGGGTGTTCGCGCTCACTGACGACGTCACCGTGCAGGTTCGCCCGCGGTTCCCGCTGACCAACCTGACGCACATGGTGTCGGTGTGCGGTTACGTCCCGACTGCCATCGCTGCGCTGCGGACCTACCGAGTGACTGATCGGTGGGAGGACTGGATGCTCGACGTGACGACTGACGCGCTATTGATAGCCGTCGATGCGATCGAGGAGCGAGGCCTGCTTCGCACCTACCATCGACGCACGGACGGTTCCTCGTACCCTCACGGCCGGATCGAGATGTCGGCGACGATCAATCGGTACGCCTCGCGCGGGATCGAGCACAAGGCCGTGTACTCCTGGTTCGAGAAGACTGCGGACAATGCTCCTAATCGCTGTCTCAAGGCCGCTGCGCTGCTGCTCCACGGCCGGTACCGATCGCAGCACCTGACCCGGGACGTCCGGCGCCGGATCACCCGACTCGGGAACGCGCTGCGGGTGCTTGAGAAGGCCGGCGACGATCGCCACCACAGGTTCATGAGCGATGCCCAAGTCCGCGGATCGGCCGCGCTGCCGGAGGCTCGTGCATACTACCGGCCCGCGCTCGACCTGGCCGTGGCCATCCTGAACGGCCACGGCCTGGACCTCGACGCCGATAGTGGTTCACTCTCGGCCGGATCGCTGCTGGTCAAGACAGAGGACTTGTTCGAGAGCTTCGTCCGCCTCAGCTTGCAGCGCAGCCTCATAGACCAGCCGGACCTGTCTGTGCTGGACGGCAACGTTGCCCCGGGCAGGCGCCCGCTGTTCGAGCGGATCACCAGAGACGAGAAGGAAGCCCTGCCGGTCCATTCGAGCGTCACCGGTGTCGGCTCTCAGAACGCCACACCGGACATCTTGTTCGAGTCCGCCGATGGCTCGTTCCCGCTTGTCGCGGACGTCAAGTACACGAGGGTGGCTCAGAACGCGGACCGAAGTGAGCTGGAGCAGGTGATCACCTACGGCGCGCGCTACGCCAGTCCCGTAGTGATGACGATCCACCCGCGTCAGTCGAATACAAACGGCGGCCTAGTCGTATCCGGCCGCATCGGCGACACCCTCGTCGTTCAATACCGGGTCGACCTGGCCGCCGCTGACATCGACGCCGAGATGGACGCGATGGCGCAGTCGCTGACCGGGCTGATCTCCGCTACCGGCTGAGCTACTTGACGACCAGCGGTTTCTGTTGGTCGACCATCGGAACGAGATCGACTCCGACAGCATCGCGTCCGAGGCTGACGGCTACGTTCAGCGTCGTCCCTGTACCCACGAACGGGTCGAGCACCACGCCGCGCGAGGGGGTGCAGTGCCCACAATCGGTCCAGCCGGTCGTCACCTTCTTGGCGAAGGTGAACTCGCGAAAGTACCCGCCGAGCACCTCTTTCGCCTCAGCAGCGAGGGCTTGCACCGTCTTGCTGTTGCGGCCCGTTCCGGACTGGAACTTCGTGGCCTTGCCCACGTCGGAGACGCCCGTGGCCTGGATCGCGCGGATGTGGTCGTCGCTAAGTCCGGCCTCGGCGGCCAGTTCCATCGCACGGCGGGCCTGCGGACGGTTCGGGTCGAGGATTCGGGTGCGTTCGAGCGCACGAGTGCGCGGCGAGCCGCATGAATTGCAGACCTGGGGAGGGCACCCCAGCAGGACGGCTCGGCGGACGAGTTCCTGCGGGTACGGGGCCAGATGGGCGCTCATGTTCCGCTCGGGGTTAATGTGCCACACGTCGCCGGGGTTCGCGCCGTTACCATAGGTCTCGGCGTATTCATGCAGGTCGTAGTAATAGCTCTGCTTCGGCGCGAGGTGGATGACGTACTCGTGTCGGTTGGCCAGGCGGTTCTTGGCTGGCTCGGGCATCCCGCCGTCTTTGGTCCAGATTATGCGGTTGCGGATCAGCCAACCGTTGTCCACGGCGGCTGCTTCGATGCGACCAGGTATGCCCACCAGTGACTTCTTGTAGTAGGTGTCGCCGACGTTGAGGAACACCGATCCGGTCGGGCGGAGCACCCGCTTCCACTCGTGGAGACAGTCCATCAGTGCGGACACGTAGCCCTGCGGCGTCGACTCCTGGCCGATCTGGTCATCGTGACCGTAGTCCCGCTTCTGCCAGTAAGGAGGTGAGGTGACCACGAGATCCGCGGAGTTGGCCGCGAGACCTGTGTCACGGGCATCGCCGGTGACGATCTTCTTCTTCGGTTTGCGAAGACCGGAGTCCCAATCGGTCAGCGATCCCGCACCCACGACCCCGAGGTTGGGCTTCCGATCGGATGCTGACGAGCCGGTATCCGGGGCAATCGACACGTTGGATCTCCTTCTGGGTGTGCAGTGACAGTCTCGCCTAGGGCGACGACTGGATCATGCAGGCGCGCTGATACTAGGGACTGCATCGGACAGCAAGTAGACGCCGCTGTTACACAGAGCGACTCTCCCACTCAAGAATGACCCGATCTCGGGTCAATGTCAATCTGATTGTGCAGGCCAGCCACATTTCCGCGACCCCTTCAGGGGTCGTTGGTAACATTCGTTCATGTCCATTCACGCACTGAGCACCGCCGAGGTGGCTGAGCGCGCCGGCGTACCGATAGAAGCGCTGCGGTCATTGCTGCGTCGTGCGCAGTTTCCGGAGGCCGACGTCGTGATCGGCGGCACGAACGCTCGACCTGTGCGGGGATGGACGGCGGAGACGGTGGACACATGGCTCGAATCACGTTCTTCGCCACACCAGCGCGGTCGCACCTAGATCGTGCGGGAAACTAATGTGATTGCAGCACAAAGATCTAGCTAGATTTCAAGGTGAACAGAGTTGAGCCGACGGGGCGACGCGGATGGCGATGGAAGCCCACCAGGACCCGGCCAAGCGGCCGGGAACGCTAAAACGGATCGCTGATCAGTTGGGTGTACTGCAGACCGATCGTCCGGACGATCGGTCTGCAGATCGGTGCGCGTAGTCGGCTTCCACATGCCACACCGGGAGCCCTTGAGGCCCAGTTCGCGCATCAACCGCTCAGCCGTGCAGCACGCCACCTCAATGGTCACGCGGCCGAGTTCCAGCCCGCGTAGGAGCGGCACAGGGCCTGGGACGGTTCACATCGTCTATCCCGGCCTGACTCCGGGCCACAGGACTCTAGATCAGGACGGACTCATCCACCTGCGACACGCGCCAGGGTGGTTCGGTTTGACGTGAGTGCCTGTTCACCGGGCCCGCTGGCTAAGCCAGCGCGGGTGACCCGGTGTGTTGGACTATTGGTCGACATGGATGACGGCATGGGAGGTGGGTTCGATGGCAACCCTCGCGGAGCAGGAACGCAGGCTGCTGGATCTCCTGACCGATCAAGTGCACAAGACGTTCGTTGAAGCCCGCGCCGCGGGCGTCCCCGCCGAGACATTCGGGGATATCGAGGCGATCGCCAGCGCGATGGTCGCCGCGCTGCCGACGAGCCACCCCTACGACCGGTTGGCGGGACCGTTCTACGACACCGCCGGCCTCACGAAATGGCTGGGAGTGAGCCGTCAATCCGTCAACAAGAGCATCGGCGTGAGCACCACGATCGCATGCAAGCTCGACGACGGACAGTGGGTGTACCCCACCTGGCAGTTCACCTCCGCCCGGACCGTGCACCCGCACCTTGTCACGTTGTGGAAGGCACTCCGCGCCGCCGCAGACCCATGGACCTGCGCGGTATGGCTTCGTACCGCACAATCCGCTCTCGGAGACCACAGCGCCGTCGACTGGGTCACGGGCGGCCGCCCCGTCGAGGAGCCCCTCGCACTCGCGCGTGCCGACGTCGAACGCTGGTCGATGTGACCCGCAATGCGGACGCAATCCTCCACGCAGCCACGATCGCTGGCCCAGCCCGAACTCCTGGTTGACCGCCCACGAACGCTGCTCGGAGCCATCGACGATCCTCCATCCCACATCGTCGGCCCGGTCCAGCTACCGATCGTTTGTAACATTTCGCTTCGCAGGAAGTTGCGGATGTTGTCGACCGCGATCGTTGTGAGGGTGCCGTCTGTCAGGCGAGCGGCCATCGAGGAGATCGGCCCAATCAGTACGCAGTTCGTCGTGAGTCAGCGCAGGGCGAGCGGCGCCATGCCCGAGGAGGTCGGCGACGTCATCGTGGGATAACAGGTTCAGGGCGTCTCGGATGAACTGCTTGGAACGGGTCAGCCGCAGCAGTTCCGGGGCGGCCCTACGGGGCGCTGCTCCGTGCGTCTGGTGCTCGTGGTTGGAAACGGCCCGAGTGGATTCGGGCTCACCATCACGTCTCGACATCCCGATGATTTTCGTTTGTCCGGTATTCCGCGAGGGTATCGCGTGTTCCGACTGGCCGCAGTCCCTTCTGAAGTGCTCGGGAGAGTCCCGGGGTGTGGTGAAAATGCGGCGAGGACCTGACCAGCCCGACTGGCGCGTGTCGCTGCCATACCTTTGTGAAGCTGGGAGGGCTATCAGCGCTGGCATTCGAGCAATTGGGTCGGTGACCGCAAGTAGAGTCGTGAGCATGACTCCTGACGAGCCGATCGCGGCGCGGACGACACCGCGCGCCCTCATATCCGAGGTCTCGCGTGGCTACTAGAATCAATGGATTCTACGAGTACGACGACGATGACCTGACTCCTGGCAAGAAGAAAGAGGGCGGGCTTCATCAGAACCTCTTCGACCGTGACGGCAACCTCAAAGGGAATGCCAGATTCATCCCGCACGAAGAGCCAGACCCAGACCCAGTTGTGATCTACCCGCCGGTCAATGTGCCCGACAAGGAGTACGAGCGACGGCGAGCCCGTGAGCGACGGCGAGCCCGTGATCAGGAAGAGATCGCCGAGTTGCTCGCCGATATCGTAAAGCGCCTCGTCGTGGAGGCAACGCCCCACGCCAAAAGGTTGTGGCACGACAAGGCTCGACCCGCCATTGAGGCGCGACGCGCAGAAGCAACGCACGACGCCAAGCTGTTGTGGCGCGAGAAGGCCCAACCCGTCATTGAGGCGCGACGCGCAAAGAAGGCGGCACGCAAGACACTAAAGGCAGCGGCCAAGCAGCCCATCGTGGTTGAAGCAACGGTCGTGGACTCCGGCCGGGAGTTGGCTGTGGCCGAAGAGGTGTACCGCACAGACATGAGCAGCGTGGAAGCGCAGGCGCGCTACCTTGCTGCGCTCGCGGCTCGGGCATTCAGCGATGAGCAGATGAAGCTCGTGTCCAATGCCAACATCGTTGACGGGGAAAGCCTCGCTGAGTTGCAGCGCACGCTCGCGGAGCTTCCGCCACAACAGGTCAAGGGCATCATCGAGGCTGTGGAGGCAAACCCGTCCGTGCTGAGCGGCGACCTGTTGGCCGAGCTAGGGAAGCTTCTGGGGCTGGATCGAGTTGAGCCTGAGTCCGTTCGCATTGAGGAGCGAAGGGATCTGTGATGGCCACCGTCGCTGACCTCAGCGGCTTTGGTTTCCAGTCGTCCGGCTACGCTGATCCGAATTCCACCACCCCATGGGGCACTATCAAGCGCTCGCAACAGGTCCGCGCTGCCATGGCGACCGCTGGCAGCCGCACGACTTCGTGTGGCGGCGGCAATCCTGATGCCATCGGATTGGCAGTCCGCTTGCGAATCCGTGTAACTGATCGGGCGGAGACGATCCTGGGATGAACTGATGGCGACAGAATGTTCACAGTGAGCCCCCTCGTGCGAGCGTTCGCAGCGCACGTTTGAGTTCCTCGGGAAGGGTGTCCCGGAACACCCGGTATGCGGCCTTCGACTGCCTCGTCACCGGCTGCGGCCAGGCGGGGCTGGTGTCCAGCCATCCTTGTGCGACTTCGCACCACATCCACGTGACCGCATAGGGGGAGGCTGCCGCGCGCCGCCGGGGATGCGCAATCCGAGCCCATCCCGCGAACCAGGTGTCCGGCGACCGAGCAAGTTCGCGGACGCGTCGCTCAAGCGCTCGGTAGTTCCTACTTCGGGAGAGTTCGGCCGCGGCTGCCTGGGATGCTGCCGCTATCTCCCGTGGGCTCGCGAGCAGCCGAGTGCTCGCTGCGCGGGACGTGCGCCTGCCGATGTCAGGATCGAGTCCGATGCTTGCTGCAGCCGTGGACCAGGTCGATCCGGGCTGTTGTGCTCGTGCGATGCACAGGGAGGCGTACAGCCGGCCTGTGCATTCCTGCGTTGCCAGCGTCCTGGCGAAGTGACGCCTGTAGACGTGTTTGTCGAGGAGTTGGGGGATCGCGGACAGCGGCATCGTGATCGCGGTGGCCTGGTGGTCGAGTTGCAGGCCGACATGGCGGTGTGCCGCAAGGACCTGAACAGCGAGCCCTCCCAGGACTGGGCTCATCACCGTGCGGTTGACGATCCAGCCTCGTGGCCCTCCGGGAACGTTCGGAATCAGGGTGAACCACTCGGCCAATCGCGCCACCGCTGCATCAGGGTTGCGCTGCGCCAGTATCGAATCCGCCTCGGCCAGGGCGGAGCCGCGAATGACGGGACTTGCTGGAGGCTGTATGCCCCACCGCGGCCCTCGGAGTTCTCCTGGCCGTGCAGCCGCCTCATCCTGGACACCGCTCGCCCAGTCCGCGAGCTGCCGCTTGTCCGGACGAGCTGCGATGTGAAGGAGAAGGGTCGTGAGGTTCTTTAGCTCGGCGAGGTACTCCTCCGGAGGAAGTGCGCCATCGAGCACGCTGATGTTCTGGCCGTCGATGGCAGTTTCCACTCGGGCAGCGACTCGCAGCGAAGTCTCGGGCGCGGGAACAGCGGCTTCAGCCAAGACTAATAGGCCGCAGTGGGCGAAGACCCCGGATGGGTTTCCGCACGGCTGATCGATTCCGGGGTTGGCGCGAAGCGGGTTGTGGCGACGTGATCGAAAGCGGTCCCCGCAGCCTGAGCAGTGCGGCGTCAGGTAGGCCTTGTGTTCGAGGCAGACCGTTGAGATCGGCAGCTTCCACTGCAGTCGCCAAATTCCGTCGCGGGCCAAGCACATTGGGCAAACCTGTGTCCCGTGCTGCGGGAACCAGCCGCGGGCCACAACTTTCCTGAAGCTGTGTCGGTCAAGCGGGTCGAACCCATCGAGATTGAGTGGTAGACCACCGTCGTACCTCACGAGGGTCGCATTCGCGACGTCGTCGGCCGGCAATCCGGTCACGGATCCAATCCGAGCGGCGATTTGGCCATTAGGTTTGACCAGCATGAACGCTGCGGAGGGCGAAACGTCGTTGTGCTCCTCGGTCAGCAGACGGAACAGATCCTTGGTCAAGATGTCGTTGGCGATCGCTACTCGCTCGAGGTACGAGTCCAGGGCTTCGCTGGGGCCGAGTTGAATGCGGGCTGGCAACATCGGTCAGATCCAGAAATCAAACGGGCCAGCGAAGTCGGGCAGGGAGCCCCTGAGGATCCCCCTGGCTTGCGAGCTCAACATCTCGCTCCGCGGCCGCAAGCGCGTATTCGCGTAGCCACAGCTGCCCGTCAGCTCCGAGTCTGGAGTGGAACTGCGCAAGGTCGACAGAACTGATGTTCACCACGGGAATCCGCGCATGCGCATCCGTACCGGCACTGGCGTCCAGCCAGATCCACGCCTCGGCGAGATCCTTCGCTCGCTCGAATCCTGCGACGCCCGGAACCCGGTGCCGGAGCATCGACGCCGTGATGCCGGTTCGTTGATCAACGCACAGGTTCAATCCCCGCCGAATCAGCACCTCCGCCAGGACGACCAATCGCCTGATGTCTTCTGCCCGCCACCGGGGTGTGAATTGACCTCGATACTCGGTCGTGTCGCCACACTTGGTGTAGTCATCCATACACTGCCAAATCGACCAAGATCGTTCGTCGACGTCATCCTCGAGTCGCGTGAGCCAGTCGTGCAGTACCCGGCAGGAACGACGCCGAGCAATCCAGTCGTTCTCACCAATGATCGTCGGATCATCCGCGTACCGAATCATGCTTGGCACGTGTGCTGTGCTGAGCCCGAAACGATTTCGCAGTTCACGCAGCCTAGGCTCCAACTCGTCCATAGTCAGGCCGATCGAACTGCGAGGAAAACGAACAGGGTCTGTGCGGTCGCGCAGCACCAGCTTCTGGCATTGGGGTGTCCCGATACCGTCCAGCCAAGGCTCACCAGTCCACTCGCGGGCGGGCGGTTCCCAGACCGCAGTCAGTATCACCGCGACGAGTGCGGGAGCCTCGGGGAGTTTCAGTGCCCCGAGGAGCCAAGGCGCACAAAAGGGGCACGCGAGTTTGTC
The DNA here is from genome assembly GCF_049311045.1 of Rhodococcus sp. 7Tela_A2. Taxonomy (NCBI): domain Bacteria; kingdom Bacillati; phylum Actinomycetota; class Actinomycetes; order Mycobacteriales; family Nocardiaceae; genus Rhodococcus; species Rhodococcus sp. 7Tela_A2. The sequence continues at coordinate 21,839 of NZ_JAXION010000053.1, forward strand.
GGCCGCCGCACCCGCTAGGTACTGGTCAATTTCCGGTAGCCACTTGTTCTGGGCATAGCCGTTTACAAATGCAGCGCGCGCAGCGCGTGCGACTCTTTTCAGCTGACGGAGGGCATCTGGACTGGAGTCGGTGGCGTGAAAAACCGCCAGCATCTTCTGTTGCAGATCGATGTGCGCCGGTTCCAACTCGACGGGATCTGCCACGGATCGATGGTGCGGACACACCGGCTCCAGCATGGTCCGGCAGCGAGGACACGAGAACTGGATTGCGAAATGGCGCTCGCGGTTCCTGATCCCCTTCTCGGCGCACCGTCGGCAGTCCCAGACGCAGGTGCCCAACCGCCACAGCGACTCCTGTTGGGTCACGCTATTGGCGCAGGTGTTCAGGGTTGCCGATTCAAGTCGGCCACGGCTGACACCGGACAGCGCAGATACTCGATTCATCACTGCCGGTGGCTGGACAATCGGAGAGTCCGGATTCGTCGGGTTCCCGACAACGCGGGAAACGGGCAGTTCATTCGCGGCTGCAAGTCGATGAGCGAACGAACCGAACGACTCACCTTCTGCGATCCGAACGCGCGTGGGAAGTCCAGCCGGTGACATCAGCCGATCCCGTTCGAACGCTGGGGGCGACTCAACGCTTCCTCTGCAGCATGGGCACGGGCACTCAACTGAACCGCCGCAAGATGACGCGGCTTAATCGCATGTGTGCCGTCCGCGTTCGCGTGAATCGATGCCTCGATGACGAGACGTGCAAGATCACCGATGTAGCCCTGTGTGCGCTTCCACAGCGGGCCCGCGAGCTCCGATTCCAGCATTCCTGGCTTGCCGGCTGGAAGGTGCGGCAATAGCTTGTCCTCCACATCGAGGAGCAGTCGCTGCCAACGCTCTTGATCAGCCGACGTGTCGGCGCCGTACATCGGCAACGTGATCAGTCTCAGGCGGCCGGCGATCTGCGGATCGATCACGATGTCGCCACCTGCCAGGTTCGCTCCGATCAGCACGATCGAGGCTCCCTGCTCACCAAGCTCCGTATTGATGTGCTTGACGTGGTCGAGAACGTCTCGGCCACCCTTCCAATTGGTCTTCAACAGGTGTGCATCGTCAACAACCAGCACCTTGACGCCATGGCGTTCCGCGGCGCGGATCATTCTGGTGGTCAGGCTCCGCGTCACACCCTCGCCCGGAAGTCCGAAGAACTCCAGGAATTGGGAGTCGAACTCCTTGATACGCGCGCTGGATTGCAGGTTCACCCATACGACCGGGCACAGGTCCGCTTCGACGTCCGGGGTCGGCGCCCACACAGGTAGGAAATCGAGCTCCACCGATGCGTCTCGAATCCAGTATCGATAGCGGCTCCGAGCCCAACGCTTGACGAGGGTGCTCTTGCCGAGCGCGTTCGGTCCGGTCACCGCAACAAGCTGTTTCGCACCAGGGGGTGACTCACTGTTTGCTTCGACCACCGAGGTGAGAGTCGCTTCAATCCCTGCCAGTTCGGAACTGTCGATGTGAAGATTCCGGATCCATTGGCGCAGTTGATCACGGTGATGCTCTACTTCGGCACCGGAGAGCCGCAACCACTGGGCTTTCGTGAGGGGGACTGGTTCGGCAGGTTCCGCCGCCACACAGTGGCGATGCCATTGAGTGGAGTTCATGCGTTCTCACGTCGATCTCGGATGCTCGGCCACGGTGAATCCAGGAAGTCGAGTTCGGCCTCCTCGGGGACTGTGCTCGACTGCTTCGGTGGGATCCCATACACGGCGTCGAACGCCGACTGTGTGTCCGTGTGGTCGACGCGCGACTGTTCGACCCGTCTGTGTCCGGCTGACAGCTTCGCCTTCCACTCCTTCGTCTTCGGCGCCGTGGTCAATTCCATGATCTCGTCAAGAATCTGCCGTGAGGCCGAGCCGGGGAACAGGGTCCTGTTGCCGCCCCGCTCTCTGATTCGGGATCTGACTGCCGCCAGGATCGTGTCGGTCATCGGCGCATCCGTGAGGTGAGCGCCGCGCCACGGCACGCACTCGACGCGGCCTGATGTGGGGTCGCGGAACCAGATTCTGGAGAGGTCGTGGGGGTCGACGTGGAATGGCACCTTTCGGTCGTCGTCTCGGAACTGGCCCGGCGCGACGTTGCGGTACTCGTCAAGGACCCGCGAGTCGTACACCATGTTGGAGAACTCCACCCCGGCATGGCGGACCGTGCCCCACCGAATGGGGAGGAACTGGTAGATGAGATCGGGATGCTGGGGGACGTCGATGCGGCCGGTCGCTTCAAGCATCGCGTCCCACATCTCGAGCGGGCTGATTCGTGCGGTCGGATCACCCGACAGAATCAGCCCGCTGTGCGGGCTGCGGTGGTAGTCCAGCGCGACGAATCGCCGCAGATGCCCTTCGAGCTCGGAGGCCGTCATCAGGGGCTCGTCTGCGACGAGGCGGCCGCGTTCTGATGTGTTTCGGCCCTTGTAGCCGGGGATTTGTTGGACACCCCGCTGAAGAGTCTCATGCCACCGTTCGACGTGCGGGTTGTCAGTGGGCTTCTTCCCTCGGCTGAGAAGGAGGTCGATCCCCAAGCCCTGGAGCAGGTCTCGGAAGTGCTGCGAGACGAAGATGGAACCGTGGTCGCACCTGATCGCATCAGGCATGACAGACGGAATAGGGTGCTCGCCCTGCAGGGTCGAGAAGTCGGGGGACAACCTGCGGCGGCCAACGGTTGTCGATACGTCAGCGCAGTCCAGCGCCTCGGGTATCCCGCACCATCGCCAGTCGCCAACCGTGGTTCCGTCCACCCGCATCGAAAACGGCCGACAGACGTCGTAGATCAGGAGGCCGGCGTCGATACCGTCCGCGCTCATCGGCACCACTCTGAGGGCAAGGATGACACGGGTGGCGACGTCGATCGCGGTGAGGATCTCGACGCTGAATGCCCGCCCGAGAAGAGGATCGAAGACGAGACAATCTGCCCGCGTCGCATCGATTGCGACGATCTGACCAGGTCGAATGGCCGGGAAGTGCTGAGTGCCCGACACATGCCTCAGAGCACGACTTCGCTGACTCCGCGTGGTTTCCCCGCGGTCAAGCTTCAGATGGACGAGAAACTGACGCGTCAGACGTTGGGGAGTAACCACATCGTTGATCCCCTCATTCTTGAGCAGGACTCGAACGCGTCTGTCCAGCTCATTGATACCGACCGTCGACCGGTCGCCGTCCAAGCCGTCGACTACCTCCACCGCCACCACGCGGTAGCGCGGATCAATCAACTCCCACGACCTACCCTTGCGGGTACTCCTCCGATCCACCAGGGCGAGAAGGCCGGCCTTCCTCCACGCTCGCACCCAGTTCCGGATCGTGCTCGAATTTGGTGCGCCCGAGAGGATCTCGCCCTCCGCAAGTCGTCGCTGGACATTGCGATCGACTTGGGCCTCGTGCGCGAGAGTTTCCGCCATGATCTCGCAGCGGCGTGTCTCTGACAGCCCAGCCCCCACGGCGAACGGCGCCCGTGGTTCCCCTGGACGCGCCAGTTCTGGATGTCCATCGCGGTAACCGGTGTGGATCTCCTGGACGACCTCCAAGCGGAACAATGCGGATCGCTTCGCTTGTTTGGAGAGTCCATCCCACATCGGACGGAGCAGCTCACGGATTGGAGCAGCTTCTCCGTCGACAACACCCCTCGCCATCGCAAGTTCGGGCCACTCGATCAACATGGATTTGCCCGTTACGTCGCGTACCTGAACGCCGTTCGCCTGCACCACAACCACGACAGCGGTGCCCGCATCGGTGAGGATGCGGCTACCCTCGCTCAGCGTCGTCCGCGCGTCAGCCATCGGTACCGTCACCAGTGATCCGAACCGACGTACGTCCGGTCAGCTTCGACTCCAGGTCGACCTGGAGTGTCCCGTTCCAGACGAGGTGCCACACCGCTGACTTCGCCTGCCCCGAGCCGTCGTCGAGCGCGAACAGATCGTCCAGCACGACGCAACGGCCTGCGGCGGTAGCCAGAATGGCTTCCTCGATGCCACCCTGCCAGCTCGGCCTTCTTCGATATCCATGTAGCCACAAAAGGTTGAGTCGTTCGACCTCCCCAAGACCGGTGAATACCTCATACCGCCATCCGACAGCCGCACACGCCGAACGAGTCTTGTCCGACTGCAGCGTGAATTTTTCGTCCAGTCGTCGAGGATTCCGTACGTCCCAGAGAGTTACGGCGCCTCCAGCATCGGTCGACAACAGATCCGGCACGTGACGGAACTTGCGTGGCTCCGTCCACCGCAGCTCAACCGGTTGCGCAACCAGCCAGGTGACCGAAGACAGCCGGTCGAGGCGGCGCACCAGATCGTGCTCGAGGCCAGATTCCAGCGCGAGGTGCCCACCCGTAGTGGTTGAGAATGCAGTGACCGGTATGTGTCGGTTGTGCTCCGAAGAACGGGTACGCCTCACTGGTGCAAGCGAGTAAACGGGAGGCGGCGCACCACACCAATCCCACAGCAGGCCCGAGCCCTCAGATGACGGTTTGAACCACCACTCGGCGGTCACCCGAGCAGCCCGCACCCCAGGCGACTTTTGGTGGCAGATCGCCACCCCATGAACGGACTTGGTCTGACCTGCCGACTAAGCTGACCCATGGTGGGTTCCTTCGCTCGTAGCGTGCATCGGGAGCCTGTCCAAGGGGCGTTCCTGTTACAGCAGGGACGCCCCATTTTTGTGGTCAGGCAACGATTTCGAAGGCTACGCCGCCGAACTTCGGAGGGCGCCCGTTTCAGCTACTTTAGCGGCGTAGATTAGCGAAATCCATCACCGCCGCAGCCTTCGAATCCTCGAATCAGCAGGTCAGGACGCTACGAGCCCGTCGAGTAGCCCGTTAAAGTAGCGTCGCACTTCGCTAATCTTCGCTGCATCTCGACACCGGCGAAATCAGCCGCGCGCCATATCCACGAACCGCGACAGGTGCAGCTGGTGAGCCACGGTGATCGTCGCCGTCGGACCGTTACGGTGCTTACCGACGATCAGGTCGGCTTCACCACCGCGCGGGTCGTCGCGCTCGAATGCGTCGGGGCGGTGCAACAGGATCACCATGTCGGCGTCCTGCTCGAGCGATCCCGACTCGCGGAGGTCGGAGACCATCGGCTTCTTGTCGGTGCGCTGTTCGGGACCACGGTTGAGCTGACAGATCGCGATGACAGGGACTTCGAGTTCCTTCGCGAGAAGCTTGAGGCTACGCGAGAACTCGGAGACTTCCTGCTGCCGCGACTCGACTTTCTTACCGGAGGTCATCAGCTGCAGGTAGTCGACGACGATGAGACGGATGTCGTGTTTCTGCTTGAGCCGCCGTGCTTTCGCGCGGATCTCCATCATCGTCAGGTTCGGTGAATCGTCGATGTAGAGGGGGGCTTCGCTGATCTCGCTCATGCGCCGGGCGAGGCGGGTCCAGTCGTCGTCGGTCATGCGACCCGAACGCATGTCGCCGAGCTTGATCTTCGCCTCCGCGGAGAGCAAGCGCATGACGATCTCCGTCTTTCCCATCTCCAGGGAGAAGATGACGGACGCCATACCGTGCTTGATCGAGCACGACCGCATGAAGTCCATGCCGAGAGTCGAATTGTGCGTGGGCACCATCGCACGACCCGCGAGGTACATGTGGTCGCCGTCGACCTCCACGCAGCGGACGGGCACCGACGCGACCGGGCGAACGGCCCCGATGTGCCGGTAGCGAGCCACGGCGGTGCGGCATTCCTTGTGGCGCACTGCCTTGCTCGGAAGGACGAAGACGTCGTCGTCGGCGGTGAACGACACCACTCCGTCGTCGACGGTGCACGCGTAGCCCAAGCCCGCAACGAGTTCGGCGAGGTCGTGGGCGAGGCGCTCGCGCCCGGTGGAGAAGCGGATGGTGCCGTCGTCGTCGATGCGACCGCCGGCGTCGAGAAGGCCGGCGAGCAGGTCGCGGCGCTGCACGATCGAGCCGCGCTGGTATTCGACGGGAATGTGCGCCCCGAGCGACATCAATTCTTCGGTGAACCCGCCTTCACCTTCCACCCGCATGTGTACCTCTGCGTCGGAGGGCGGCCCGCCGAGCCACGCACCGAGGGTGAACGGTGCGACCGGTAGGTCTGCCGCGGGGAGGGCCAAGGGATCGGTGTGGGGGACCGCGTGACCGGCGTCGACGGTGGCGGCGAGTTCGCCGGTGGTGCGCACCACCCCGTCGGCGGTGCGCCACTGGTGCTGTTCGTCGGCGACGAGCACCGTGCCGTCGGAGAACACGACATCGAAACAGGGCCGGTCGCGCATGATCTCGGTGGCCGCGAGCACGCGGGTGGGCTTTCCGTCGGGAGCGAGCAGTTCGTCGCCGACGCGGACCTCACCCATGGTGGTCCATCCGGTGGGTGTGGGGAGCGGGGTGTCGAGGGCGAGAGCCTTGCCGACGCCGGGACGGGCGGCGACGATGATCATCTGTCCCGGATGCAGTCCGTTGGTGAGTTCGTCGAGTTCGGCGAACCCCGTAGGCACGCCGACCGAGATGCCGCCGCGGCTGGCGATGGAGTCGATCTCGTCCATCGTCGGCTGCAGCAGTTCTTCGAGGGCCACGAAGTCTTCGGTGGTGCGCCGCTCGGACACATCGAAGATCTCGGCCTGCGCACGGTCGACGACTTCTGCGACGTCCTGACCGTCCGAGCCGGCATATCCGTATTGGACGATGCGCGTGCCCGCTTCGACGAGCCGTCGCAGGATGGCCTTCTCCGCAACGATCTCGGCGTAGAAGCCGGCGTTCGCGGCAGTAGGCACCGTCTGGGTCAGGGTGACGAGGTACGCGGGGCCGCCGATGCGCTTGAGCTCGCCTCGGCGGTCGAGTTCGGCCGACACGGTGACGGGGTCGGCGGGTTCGCCGCGGCTGTAGAGGTCGAGGATCGAGTCGTAGATGGCTTGGTGAGCGGGGCGATAGAAATCGCCGGGGCGCAGCACTTCGAGAACGTCGGCAATGGCGTCCTTGCTCAGCAGCATGCCGCCGATGACGGACTGCTCGGCAACCATGTCCTGCGGGGGCTGGCGACCGAAGTCACCACCTGAGTCTTCGTCAGGGGGCCCCGGATAGTCGGAATGGCCACGATCGTCCACAACAGCCAACGTGATGCCGCCTTCCGTCCAAATACCGTCGCCCGGTGGTTCGCCGGCCGTTGACCCGTACCGACTCCCGGTGGGCGCCACCGGGAAACACTCCACGTTCTACTCGTCCCCACCGACACCGCAGTGGGTTGCAGCTCCCCACGAGGGAGAGTTGCGCGCTCGACGTTAGGGACGATTTCGAGGGCGACCAAATCGGGTTGTGCACACAGTTGGGGATAGATTGTGGAATCAGGTGGACAGGGTTGTGCACCTGATGTGGATAACCTGGGGAGAACGCATCTCACATTTGATAACGATGCAGGTTAACTAGGGAAAATGGCTGTTCAGCCCTGTGGAAGAAGGAATTTTCGGCGTGTCGCGATAACAATGCCGCCCGGGCGTGTTCATCTGTTCGTTCCCGAAACGATATGACCCGAGTCACACCGGTGCGTTTACCCACACCCGCCATCCACAGGTTGTGCACAGATGCCGCCGCGGCGCCCCCCCCCCCCACCCCCCCGGGCCCGCCCGCCCCGGGACCAACGCCCCCCC